>NZ_CADBFF010000009.1:0-96504 GCF_902793885.1 uncultured Succiniclasticum sp. | reverse complement strand
ATGAAGTGGCTCTCGTTTCCCGGAACACTGGCTCTAAAAAATCCGGAACAGTGGCTCTCAACTACCGGACAGGTGGCTCAACCGGGTGCGGAAAATCCAGTTCGGGAGCTCTGTAACAAACTGGAAGAAATAGGAATCCCCGTGTACAATCCCCGAGGCAATCTTTTCTTTGAACGCAAGGAAATCAAACTGTTGATAGCTTGCCTGCTGAACTTGTTTCCTGTCATTAAAGATGAAATTACTGACAATATACCGCATTGCCTGCAAAAATCGGCCGATAACATAGGCATCTGTTATGACAGCTGCAGAGAGAACTGCCTGGCAGAAAGGCAGACATATTATGATTATTGCAGCAACTGCCTACAGGAATTAGAAAGTAGTTTTAATGAAAAAAAATACGCCGAACTACAAAACTGGTTACAGGACAGAGCGACGCATGAAACTTTTTTAGAAGAACATAACCGGTTTCTTTTATTAAGTTATATATATCAGTTCTTTTCCTTTGAACCTTTTAAAAGCTGGCTTGCGCAAGCTGAATTTGATGAAGACAGACAAGAAGATTACAGAAAATTCCGTGCCGCACGCAACCTTAGCATCTTTACAAAGCTTGTAAAAAACTTTGAACTGTTTAACCCAATTAAAGAAGCCAACCCCTCTGTAGAACAAAAACGTTCTCTCTTACAGGAGTTTTTTCGGGATTACCTGCGTTTACTAAAAGAAGTCGGCGTATACGAATATGAATACGATAATGCACCGGAAAACTGTGTATCCCTGATGACGATCCATCAGGCAAAAGGGTTGGAGTTTCCTGTTACTATTGTATTTCCTAACAGCAAGGATCCTGACAAACAATATGATCCGAATAACAGTAAAAAAAGGAAGCAAGTATGCAATGCCGTCCGCGCAATACCCAGGCAGGAAACTGTAGAAAAACTTCCTAACGATAGTCCAGACTTTACAAGACAGCAATATTATAATTATCGACGTCTGTACTATACCGCCTTTTCACGCGCCAAAAGTCTTCTACTGATTACAAATATTGCCAATGATGCCCATGCAGAATTCAGTTTCAATCCATTTATACAAAAGAAAGCTTATAACAAAATTCAAGAACAGATCACAGACATAAATGATTTTTATAAAAATGAACTCAAGATAAAAATATCTAAAACTGTACCACTTATCCAAACCTATTCCTTTACCACCCACAAACTGTTATACGAAAAGTGCCCGTTGCTTTACAAATTTTTAAAGATATTGGATTTTTCTACCGAACCACCTGCCCAGACCATGACAGGCAAACTGGTACATACATTAATGGAAGGTATTAATCGCGCTGCCATAGATGCAAAAAACAGGCCCTCGAATGTACAGGCATTAATCAATAAAGACATAATAGACGATGCTTACAGCATGATACAAAAAGCCTATAACCTGTACCAGGAAGAACCCGATGAAACCCATGAGCATAAAAAAGAGGAAGTACTCCTTGCCTTACAACATTATATTGACCAACGGGACAGCGAAAACACCTGGCAGAACATTGCCGCCTGCGAAGAATCCCTCTTTATGCCGGTCAATAAAGATTTGATCAATCAATATTTTTCAAAAGCAGTGCCAGCCGGACAGAAAGAATTTGATCCCTACTACATCAAAGGTATCCTGGATTTGATTGAAACAAAAGACAGTAAACTGCAGATTATGGACTTCAAACACACAAACCTGCCGGATATCCCGGAAGCCAGCCCGGAAATCACAAACTACCGGCAACAGCAGCAGCTCTATTGTATGCTGATGCAAGCAGCCGACAGTTACAAAGGCAAACAAATTTCGGCAGCCGGGCTTTATTTTACCAAAGAGGAGGAACCCAAGCATCGTTATTTTTCATTGCCACTGGAAGCAGATGAAATAAGGAAAACCTTTACAGAATTTCATGCAATCGTCACCAAAATCCAGAAAAAAGAATTCCCCAAAGGCGGCGCCTCTGATTACGACATAAAATGCGAAGCGTGCCCATTCTTCAGTTATTGTTGGGAGTAAATTGAAAAGGAGCCGGTCGCCCGGCTCCTCACGTATTATCTGTTTATATCGTCTGCGTCGGCTCTTTAGTAACAGTCTTACTCTTGTTCTCTTCCAAATTAATTCCATATTCCTTTGCCACGCCCCGGAAACATTCTTTTAATTCTTTAACCAGATCGCCGGGGGAAAGCACTTTGCAATATGGCAGGTATTGTAAAGCAAAAATTTTGGCCTCCCCTAAAGAAGTATCCAGTTTAATTATAACGTTCTGGGCTTCGCTTGTTCTTCCTTCCTCAGTTTTTAAGATCTTGCAGTTCTCGCCAAAGGCATACATAAAATACCGCACATAATCTTTATGGACGCGGAAAATTATCGTTCCGTCATCGCCTGTCAGGATGCCACCGTCGAGTTCTTTTTTGTTTTTCTTTTCATCTCCATACATATGGGGATGTTTTTTCTTGTATTTTTGTTCATCAAATACCGTTTCCTTTTCAAAAGAAACAATTTCATTAATCTGACGCCGAGGCCCTAAATATTCTTTGATTTCCACATTCTGCATCAAATCCATACGGAACGTGTACGGTATGACTTTTGCCGTCTTATCACTGTCAAAGAACGCCAATACATAAAAGTACCCAGCCTGATATACAACGCCAAACGGGAAAACCTCATACTTCTTAGGCCTAAGTGTCTTACCGTACTTTGGTTTTATCATCTTTGTTTCCAGTTCGCCGTCCGCATTTATGTAACAATATTCAAACAGCAGCTTATGTTTGTTTTTTATTGCCGTCCTAACCTTTTCATTTATCTCACTTAAATCGCCGCCTTGCTCAGTCCTTCTCATATTTTCGTCTTGCATCTGGTTACTGTAACTCACACCAACCTTTTCCTGGACAGTTATGCTTAAATCTTTTTGCAAGAAATACTGTATCCGCTGTTTTACCCTTTGATCTGGAATTCCTGTCTCTACCGCCTGCAACAGTAAAAGCCTGTCCTTATCCGCCAGCAGTTCGCTTCCCCTGATCAGATAATAGAGATACTGTTTTTTCTGTAAATCCATTTCCGGCCCGTAAAAGGCAAAATAGTGTGCCCGGTACATACATTTCAGCCAGGCAGTCAGCAACTTTTGCAACAGAAAACAAACATGCACCCAGGCGTTTTTCTCTGCAAAAGTCTGTGCTATCTCTACAACATCCGGCAGGATCTCTTGCAAATGCTTCTTAAATTCCGCTGTAGTTTCTTTAGCAAACTTTTCAATTTCTTCCTCAGTCTTTGGCTGAGGTGCTTGTTGCAGAATTTCTTTAAAAGCTTTTCCATCCGGCGTTACGGCCGGTAAAAAACACTCCGACAGATCAATCCCATTGTCACGGGCAATATGGAGCAACTTCTGCACAAAAGCAAACGTGTACAATTGTTTACTGACAGTACCAGTCATCTTATCTTCACCGGCAAAACCTGCCCGCACCGCTTCATTCAGCGCATCGTTTTTGCGATATAAACTTTTATTTTTCAGGAACTTCTGATCCAAATAATAGGCAAAAGCCGCATCATTTAATACCTTAAATGTTTTAATCCTGTCCTGAAAATGTTGGTTTTCCAATTCTTGCGCGTACGAAAGCGTATCCGAAAGAAGAGTGTCAAATGCACTGCTGACCTCATCCGAAATCTCTCCTTTGTTACGTAGCTTACCAAGTGCCCTTTTTGTTTCTTCTCTCCGGATTTCGTTTTCCGTAATTTGATCCAAATAAGCGTTAAGCTTTACCACGCTGTCTACATTAGACGGCAATAGACTTTTATCAGCTTTCCCCGGCTTTTGTACTGCCTTACCCGTTTTTCCTTTCAGTGTAGTTTGTACAGCAGCCAATTCCGCATCCCACCGGGTCACAAACTTTGCCACTTTCTGTAAATATGCTGCTTCTTCCTTTTCTGCTCCAGACTCGGATCCCGCTTTTTCCCGCAATAATTTAATGGAGGCCAATACCACATTCAACATATCAGCCCAGCCCTGAGCGGTTTCCTGCGCAACATGTTCCTCCGCAACACCCCAGGTTTTTAAAGCTGTAGCACTGACCGCCTTAATACGGTATTCCTGGGTAGCCAGCGCCGGACTGTATGCCAGACTGTCCAGTCCGTTGGCAACTGTTTCCTTGGTAATGTCCTCCCCTAGTTCCTGTTTCATAAGTCCTGTAATATCATTTACAGATACCGGAAAGCGCCACGCCTCAGAATACTTTTTCAAAATCAATGCACTTTCACTTTCCCGGATTTTCTTATAAACGGCTCCTGTCGGGTCTCCATCCATTTTTTCTTCCTCCGGTCGGCTTGCCAGTGCTTTTATATAAACATCCATTTCCGCAATGATACCCCGGTTCGCTTCTATCACCCTGCGACGCCCTGCCAAAAGCTGGAAAAGCTCTTCCGGTGTCAACTCATGATTCTGCCATGCGTATTGGTTTAAAACACCTGTTATTTTTATGATATTCAAAACGGAATCTGCCATGATTTTCCTGCCTTTCTGAATTTCTTGCTACTATGCAAAATATAATCAGATAATCAAATTTCAGCTTCAGTTAGGATCCTTGTAATATGTTTTTCAGGAATGCCTGTTTCCCTGGCAATCTCTTCTTCTGTCTTTCCATGTTCATACCTTAACATCGTAACAACCAAAGCTAACATATCTTTTTTCTTTTGCGAAGCCAGTATGCTGGCCGTTTTCAATTCTGTAAGATCTGCTTTCAGTTCACGGGCTTCACGGGCCGTAAGATCCGCACTTGCACGTATTCGTAATTTTTCATATTCTCTGTCCGATTTATCAGCTTTTTGATTTTCCGTGCGACTCCGATCCTTCTTCCCCCGCAATTGCAGTTCGCTATCCGTTTCCGTTGCAGCTTCTGCCCTCATACTTGTGTCCGTCGCCTCTATATATTCTTTTGGCACAAATTGTATGTTCGCAGCTTCAATACGCTTTAAATAATCAACTATCTTGCTAATTGGTAATTTCTTTCCTGTCATTTGCAAAATCAAATACTGAATATCTTTTTTACCCGGTTCTTCGTTTGGTTGTTTTTCCAAAAGTTTGTAGATTTCCGGATAACTTTTGCTGTTAATCCGGTCGGGCATTTTCTGTTTCTGTATTTCATTTTTTATTGTGTCAAAAACTACCAAAGCCGCCCAAACGTCTTCAATATCTTTTTGTTCCTCTTCAGGCAGTTGCCGGAATAACTCTGCCACTTTATTTCGTAACCAGCGCCTTCCCATACCGGCAATCCGGTTATAAAAAAATACCAGATTCGCATTTTCATTGTTCGGTTCAAAATGCACAATACTATACCGTAATGCGGAAAGTAAAACAACGGATTGATTAACAAACCTGTCAATCAGCTTATCAAATTCCTTAATTTGCCAGCCACTAAGAGAATAGTTCTTTTTATTACCAGGCTGCTCAAGTTTATATGCCAAAATATTAGTTTGCTTGATAGCCTCTGCTTCCG
Organism: uncultured Succiniclasticum sp.; assembly: GCF_902793885.1. Classification (NCBI taxonomy): domain Bacteria; kingdom Bacillati; phylum Bacillota; class Negativicutes; order Acidaminococcales; family Acidaminococcaceae; genus Succiniclasticum; species uncultured Succiniclasticum sp. The sequence continues at coordinate 90,994 of NZ_CADBFF010000009.1, read as the reverse complement.
CCTTTTCAATATTGACCAACTGGTCTTTTATAATCAAGTAGTTGTTCAGCCCCTGAATCCACTGAACCAAGTGATCCAGCGTTTGGAATGCCGCACTGTTTCTTTCTTTTTCTAATACGGTAGTATACGTTTTAACCTGGCTATAAAAACTCCTCATGGAAACTTCCGGTCTTCCGTTCCCTCTGGCCATCAGCTCCGGCTCCGGCTTCCATGTAGCTTTAAACAGTACGCTACCGTGTTTTAATAAAATATCAGTCAGCTCTTTAGAAGTTTTGGCAACAAGCCGTGTTTCTTCCTCTATCAGTTTTTCGTCTTCTTTCTCTTTTTGCCAATCTTTCTTCTTCAATACAGTAAGCTTTTCTGTTTTCTGCGGATTCCACATTTCAAAATACTTTTGCAGTTCTTTAAATAGCGCATCATATTCTTTTCGATAAGGCTGCAACGGATTACTTGCCGCCCAGGCCTGTTGACCTTTTGTAACCGCCTGCTTGATTTCAAGAATAGTATCCAACATGACATGCCTTTGTTGAATTAACGCTTCCCCTTCTTTTCCGGGCGGTAAAGAATAATCATTCATACTATTCATTCCTTCCATGTAAGCAACTCCATTTTTCTTTCAATGATAATTTTGATTGAAATCGTTTTATCATTTCATTCATAAATAACCGGGCTATATCGACAATAGGACATCATAGAAAAACAAAAAATATGTAAAAGCGAAAATTCTCGGCAGTTGCGCTCCCATAATTATAGATGAACAAACAGTTCAAAACAAAAGCATTCAATTAAAAGAAAAGGAGCAATGCAATTATGTACGACAGATACTTAAACACTTCCAACGAGTACAACAAATTTAACTGCATGGTTAACAAAATCCTCAACGGCGAAAACGTCAACTACAGCACAAGCTGGCTTAAAAAAATAATCTACAAATCCTACCAGAATAACCGTCTGCAGTCTTGGCAATACGACCACTTAATCGGACGGCTTGAAGAAATTGAATTATTCTGAAATGCTATAATTCCTGGAAGAGGCAGGACGCGCTAAACCGCGTCCTGCCTTTTTTATTTTTCTAATCCCGAACCTCCCCGTGGTACATAAAACGGAGGCAGGTCAGAAGTATTCACTCCGTTCACATCGAAAGCAAGGAGAAACCATTCATTCGTCAAAAGAGAATAATTTTTCGAACTGATCATCCGCCATATTTCTATAACTCTCTTTACAATGGCAATTCGGCTTGCAACCGTTACGTATACTAAATGGAATATATATTCCGTCAAAAACGCTCAATTTTTCAATCAGATTTTCAAGATAATCTTTCGCTTTAATAAACAACTCTTGATGCCTCGGATCATCATCAGGTTCATCTAACCGAATCCCCAACAAACATGAAAAAGGTAACGGTGTATGCATATCTACAACAGTAATATGCTGTTGAAAATTATCCAGTTTAAAGCCATTAGCAGAATCCCGGATATTTGTTTCGTTAAAATAATACTCCTGCTTATCGCTATTTTTCCACGAAATAGGGTTGCTCTTTGTGACCTCAATAATCTTTTTCTCGTCGTCCAGTTCTTCCAATAAATCGATTGAATACCGGAAAGATACAGGTCCGTAAGAGCAATAATTGCGGCACTGATAATGAATATCACAAGAATCAAAAAAAATATCATAATAGATTCCATAAGATTTATCGTCTGCATCAGTTTTTTGCGGTGTTTGCTTCAATCCAAGATCTTCAACAGCACCACGTGATAGCAACCCCTTGTTTTTTAAAAAAAGTGCTGCCGTTTGTACCGTATTAACATGATATAAAAAAGGTCCGCTGCTTCGATTCTTAGTTTCAAATTCGTTTACCATTATGCTTTTCAATAATTTCCCAGATATTGCCATACGACTTCACCTCCTTGAATGACAACTATGTTTATTCACTAATGTGTTTTTTCCTTATAGAATCTATTGTTTTTTTGTCCAATTGTGTAATCACTGCAATTTGTTCAATAAGGTTATCCTTATTTTTACGTATAAACTTATAATCATTAAATAACGCTATAGCAATTCTTTCTTTTACCGTATCGGAAGTCAATTCAATACCATTGTCTTGCTCTTTAATGTTTTTAATAATTGCATCTAATTTTTTCTTTTTCCCACAAATCTCCTTAATTTTTCGCTCTCTTAATTCTTCTAAGTAGTTCATATATTTCATTATAGGTTTGTTTTCGCCAAGCGCCTCTTTGAGTCTTGTAAGCTGTACCCTCCTTTCCTCCGAAAAATACGACAGGCTATAACTATCTTTAATTAAATCATATAAATCTTTGCTCCAACTAAGCTTACACTTTACAAAGTCACTAATTTCGTATTTCCTACCACCTTCAATTTCAATCGGAAGCTTTATTTTAATATAACAATGAGTTGCGCGTTTTACAGGTGTTCCATTCTTTGTGTACGGTAATGGTTTTTTTAGCAAATATCCATATAAATCAACTATATAATCATCTGTCATACTCGCAATAAAATCAACCACCGGTTCATCAATTAGTCTATTACCGTCTTTACTTTTATATTCCTGTTTAAATTTCCAAACCCCGTCTTTCTTTTTCCAATACTTGTAGCATTTTGTAAATGGGTAATTAATATGATGCTGAAATATTGGACTTTCAAAAGCCCAGTTTTCAAAGTCTTCTCTCATCTGTGCATAAACTGACATAAAAATTGGCTTAATAAATGGCTCTATTTCTTCGTCAATTGGCAAATACATATATCTTCCATTTTGCTTTTTAATATTATTTAAACTATCGAAACTACCTTTCGTCATACCAAGGAATGGACCTCTTTCATCTTTTCCACTGCATCTGATAATATCATTAATTAGCGTACGAATAGTCTCATGGTCTACAGCGCTCTTCTGTGAAGAATTACCTTCATTATCATCTGCATCATTTTCATATATGGTAATATCAAATTCTTCAATACTTTCAATTTTTCCATCTGTTACTTCTTGCGGTCTAACTATCCATTCATTAAACTCAAATTTTCCTTCAGCATTATCCACCTTCTTCCAATACGATGCTTTTATAGCATCTCTTTGGTCTCTATGTAGATATGCCAGCATATCGCTAACTCTAACAACACAACCTTCCAATGTTGAAGCAGAATGATTTTCAGATAACTCCTTACTTTTAGTGCATGCCTCCAAAAACCTGTCAAGTTTTTTTCCATAATCCTCCCAATTACAGGGATCTATTATTTTATCTCTTACTTTTTCTTTCCGGTAATTACCATCTTTATCACAAATAATATTACCACAAGGTCTTAATTTGTAAATTTTTCCCTTAACGTGAACATCATCTTTAGATAATTTTTCGCCATTATGAAACAGGATCCCATCATACACTTGAAGTGCTAAATTTAAATTAGCTATTTCTTTAAGCGCACGTACACTATGAACATTATGAAAAAAACGACGTGGAATATCCGTCATTACTTTGGTATATCCATAATATATTTGGTCAAGATAATCTTCTCCTGCATGACCAAACGGAGTATGCCCAATATCATGTCCTAATGCAATGGCTTGAATTAATTCTGTGTTTAAACCTAAATTAGTACCAATAATCGTAGCAATCCACGCTACTAACTGAACATGAGTAGCACGCCTTGTAAGTTCGTCATTATTTCTTAGTGAAAATACTTGTGTTTTGTCTGAGTATCTGTTATAAAAAGGACAATTTAAAATTTTATCAATATTTATAGCATATTCGCTCCGATATTTATCATCGTAACTATCACCATATAACCGATATGCATCCTCATTTTTTGTCGCGTATCTAGAAAGCTTCATAGCATCATCATCTCCTGTTTATAATTGCATTATTTGAAACTAACGCATATGTCTTTAATGGCGCACATCCTACAATACTTTTCCTGTGTTGGTTTTGGTAAACTTTTATTTCCTTTCTCCAATAAACTTTTATTAACTTCTTTATTTATTTCCATTGCCCCCTTTCGGACTTCTAAAAATTCATTATAATTATCTTGATTTTTTCCAAGTGATTTAGGATAAAGTTTCATAACCATCAATTATCGCGAATCAGATTAACGTTATCCAGTATTTCATACGCAGTCTGGTAACACATACTTTCTTTGGGAACAAATGAATAATTTTGCGGATCCTTCTCAATAATTGACTGAATCAAAAAGGCACCAATTTCATTAGAAATTGTTTCAACCTGCCGCAATTCACCGCTGTTACTCGCATTAGTAATCAGTATCTCTCTGGCAATATCTACAATCCGTTTTACACTTAGGTTGCAGACAGGTGTTCCTGCCGCATTAATTTTACGGATAAGAACATTTATATTCTGTACATTATCGGTAATCACAAGTTTCTCTGACTGTCTTTCTTTCTTGCTGATCCATTCTTGTAAATTCATGACGTCCCCCGGTCGAAATATATCGTTTCGCTAATATACTATTTGTTTCGTACATAATCCTTTAAAACATAACTTCATATAAAAGCTCTTTTGCCATTCACGGCATTAGTTCGTCAAAATCAACTCTTGATTACTGCAAATTCTTGTTTAGTTTATTATACTACAAAGCTCCATAAATGCTAATATCAAACTGTAAATCAGGATACCATAATCATTTCTTCGCGGATATTGCCATCTTTTTACCGCCCTTAATCGTATCAAATCTTTTAAATTTTGAAGAATTATTTTATATTTCAACACTGATAGCAATAGTTTTAAAACGGCACTATTACGACTGTCGATTTATTGGGATATTTTTATTACAGCATCTGAAGAAATAATTATTATATTATTGTCTGGCTGATGCTTGCAATTCGGTTGAATTTAATGCTAATTATGCTTTCTCCACCGTAAGCGTACTTCCCTCGGAACCGGCCTGAACACGTATTTTTTGCGGTATGCTTTCATCCAGTTTTTCCACATGGGAAATAATACCTACTAATCGGTTTCCCTCTGCCAGATGATTTAATACTTCCAGCACCTTATCCAATCTGTCATTATCTAATGAGCCAAAACCTTCATCAATAAAAAGCGTATCCATCCGCTTTCCACCCGAATGTTGCTGGGCTGCATCGGAAAGCCCCAAAGCAAGAGACAGCGAAGTGTAGAACTTTTCCCCGCCGGACAGTCCTGCAACGTTGCGTTGCGCACCGGTCTGGTTGTCATAAATATCCAAGTCTAACCCGGCAGCAGAATTACTTCTGTCTGCAGTTGTTTTATGAATCAGTTCATATCTGCCGCCGCTCATACGGTCCAGTCGATAGTTGGCCATTTGCAGGATTTCCTTAAACACCGCGCCCATGACATAGCGTTCAAAACTCATTTTCCCTCCGCTGCCATTGTCTCCAGTTGCTACATCTGCCAGTTTTTTAATCCGCTGCCATGCAGTTTCGGTAGTACTTAGATACTCTTTAATATTGTACACCTTGTCGCGAACGCTGTTGTGATTAGCCAGCAGGATACTTATTTCCTGCTTTTTTGTATTTGCATTTGTAATTTTTTTGTTATACCCGTCAATTTCATTTTGCAGTTCTTCCAGATTGCAACGGCTTTTATCTTTTGTGTTTTCTTTCAGTTGGGCAATCCGTTCTGTTGTATTATTTACATTATTTTCAAAATCGTTCTGTGCTTTTCTTTCTGTTTTTAGCCACTGTTCCGGATTATCACCCATTATCGTAATCACCGCCATGACTTTTTCCGCATTTTCATAACTGTATTCTGCCAAAACGTGTTGCAAGCTGGTTTTTGCCAGATTTTTTTCATTTTCCAGGTTTGTTATGGAATCCTGCTTTGCACATAGCTCTCCGCTTAACCGGTCACAATCTGCTTTTGCCTGATCAAACTGCTGCTTATGATTATTAATCTGTTCTGTTAAGACCTGTACCTGGCTTTCCAGTTCTACTTTCGCATTATTGGCTTCCGTTTCGTCCTGATACAAAAGTTGCTTTTCTTTTTCCTCAATACGAGCCTGTATACTGCCTTTTAACTGTTCAACTTCGTTTTTTCGATTATTCAATGCGTCGATTTCAGTTTCTAATTTTTCCTGCCCCCGTTCTTTCTGTTCCTTTTCTTTTTTATAGTTATCTCGGTCATTTTGTAATTTCTTTTTATCATTCAGTGCAGTTTCCGTTGTGTTTTTCTTGGTCAGGGCTTTACTGATTTCGCTTTCCAGATACACATCTGAGCTCAATTGTTTCCAGTTTCCGCAATCCGGCAACCACATTTTCGCTCTTTCTAACGTTTGGGCTTTGAACGTTTCAATACTTATTTTTATCTGTTTGTTTTCTTCATCCTGTTTTTTCCTTAGCTTTTCTTTCTCATTGTAAGTTTTTTCTGCTTTGTTGACCTCATCTTCAGAAGGCACCTCTTCCAAAGCTGATTTACATTCAGGCATGTGATTTCGGGTAAACTCTGTTCCACAGACGGGGCATACCGCCTGCCCTTCCGAATCAATTATAATGTTCAGCTTCTGTGCCAGTACCTGGGCCTGCCCGTTCAGGAAACATTTTTGCAACATTTGATAATGATCAAAAGCTTCTTTTGTTTCCTCAGTCAACTTCAATAGTAATTTTACACTTTCATTATAACTCCACTCATCTTTTTTAACTTGCAGTACACATTGCTGGATACCATTTTCTTTATTCGTAAGACCATTGTAGACATCAGCGACATGATCAAAAGCATGCTGGCACTGCTCCATTTCTACATCTATATTCGTCAGTTTCCCCAGCTCGTTGCTTAAGGCACCTATTCTCTCCTTAACAGTTGCCAACTGATTATTCTTCTTCCGACAATCCGTTTCCAATTTAATAAAAATAGTTTCTGAGTTCTTAAACTGAGTACGGAATTCTTTTAACTGGCACCGTTCTGAAGCCTCATCTGCTATTTTGTTTATTTTAATGCCAAGAGCCGTAACTTCTTTCTGCTTCGTTTCATCTTTCGTTACCAGTTCTTCCAATCTTTGTTTTTCTTTAATTTTTAATTCTAATTTTTTATCAAGTTCTTTAATCTCTGTTTCAGTTTGGGTAAACTTATTTTCCGCGTTCTGGTATGTTGTTATTACCGGCAAAACATTATGTAAAGCAATCTCGGCTTTTTCCATTCTATGTTTGCGGTTTTCATAATTATTTTTGCTATTCAGCAAATTCCCCAGGTTCTTCAGATTTTCATCTAATTCATCAAACTGGTCGTTTATTGTTATAGCAGCGCCTTTCTTCTCATTCAGTTTTTCTTTTTTTCCAGTCCATTCGTTAACAGCATTGTCTAATTCCTGTTCCACATGTTTTTCATTTGCTATTAATGCATCTAAATTGGGAACCAGTTCATCATTGTTTACTGCATACAGGAGCTTCCCGCCTTCTTCCATATCCGGTGGGAACTTGAAATCTTCCATCGTAATCTTAAGGGCTTCTTCTTTTGCTTTGCGCTCCAGCGCTAGTTTTTCTCTGGTTTTTTTCAGCAATTCCTGAAAAATCAAATAAGAATCTTCATTAAATAATTTCCTTAAAATATTACTTCTTTCGTCACTGTTGGCTTTTAAAAATTCAGTGAACTTGCCCTGGGCCAGCATGATGATCTTGCGGAACTGCTCTGCTTCAAGTCCCAGGATTTCTTTACATTTTCCGGTAACCGCAGTATCTCCCTGAACAACAACATTGCCGTCTGTTTCCTCCAGCACAGCATTTATTGTTTCTTCTTTTTTATAATAATTATCACCAATTTTTATATATTCAGATTTGTCTGCTTTAACACGTTTTAACTTTCTATAAAAATTAAACGTCCGGGATACCCTGTATTTTTTATTATCCTGAAGAAACTCCAACGTAACCTTCATCTCATCTTCCAGCTTTGCATAGTTGCAGTGCATCATTCTTGGGGTACGTTCAGAACCGCTGGTCACACCATAAAGCGCGTACATAATCGCATCAAAAATCGTGGTCTTACCTGACGCAGTATCCCCAATAATAAGGTACAGGCCATGAAGGTCATCAAACGATACGGTTGTCTTATCTTTATATGGGCCAAAGGCTTGCATTTCCAATTTGCATGGTTTCATATTTTAAACTTCCTCCTGCTTTTTCAGGTAATCAAGCAATTCATCTGCCAATTCATCCATCGTTTCTTCTGTATTATTACTTAATTTTTCCTGCAGTTCTCCTGCAAACTGCAAAAACTGTCGGTCTTTATCGTCAGGCATCTCATTGTCTTCGCTTCTCTCAGAAAAAAATATACCAAACAGTTCTTCTACAGATTTTCCCTTAATCTTATCATAGGTTACTTCTTGCAAGTTTCCAAAAGAGCGGTTATATTCAGATGTTATTTCCATTAATATACTATGACTGCTGTTCAACAGATCTCGTAAATAATTGCTGATTTCAGGCCGGATGGGCTGGTCGGTTACGATAATTTTTACATACGCGCCCCTGATTTTATTATTTTCATCTTTTTTCAAATCTTTTTCCATATTTGTTATTTTTCCCGGGATTTCTGCAAGGGTCCCTTTGAGTTCCCTCATTGGGTGCAAGGAAGGTATTTTTATAACTTTTGCAGAAATCTCTTCTCCTTTTGGACCAATCTCTACCAAAATCGGTCCTTTATCCGGCTGATGCGTTTCATCAAAATGGTAACACATCGGCGAACCCGCATAACGTATAGTTTCTTTCCCTACGCAGTAGTTAGAATGGATATGACCCAGTGCAACGTAATCAAACTTTTCAAATGCCGTATAATCTATTTTCCCAACGCCGCCCACAGCACTCTCCGAACCGCCGCGTTCTGTTTCCTCACCGTTCTTTGTGACGTTTTGATGGGCAACAAGTACGTTACGCTGCGTAAAATCAATCGCTTGTTCTGCCAGTAAGGCTTGTACTGCAAAATCATAATTTTGGTTTTTAACATCTTCCCGATCCAGCGCCTTTCCGATTAAAGCCGGATAGGCGTAGGGCATCAACCAGAAAGTTACCGGGCCGTACTTATCATTCATGGTAATACTGCTTAAGGTCTTGGAATTTTCCAACGGGTTTGAAATATGTATACCTTGTTTTTTAAAAAATCGACTGCCAAAGGCAAGTTTTTGGGAAGAATCGTGATTTCCAGCTACCATTAGAACCGGTATGTTATACTCAGAAAGCATGGTTAACATCTTATCCAGGATACGGACAGCTCCGTCTGAAGGCGTTCCTCTGTCATACACATCGCCTGCAATGACAACTGCATCAACTTTTTCCTTTACCGCAAGGTCTACAAACTGTTTCATCCAATATTCCTGATCTTCTAACAGCGATACTTTATAAATTGACTTGCCAAAGTGCAAATCCGCAATATGAAAGAATTTCAAAAGAAACACCCCTTGTTTTAATTTTACATTAATTCCCTGTTTAAAAAACCATTTTATCGAAAACAGATAATCAATTATATTTATTATCGTAGGCATTTTTAAAACATAATAGCAGGCTGACCGGAAAATTCTCCGGCCAGCCTTTGTTTTTAATGCTGCGCGAACATTGCGCGCAGCAGAGCCAGAGCATCCTCTATCGGGTACTCAATGGCTGCTGTTCGCTTTCCCTCCACGTACGGACTCAGGATCCGTATTGACCGCCACGCAGGCGGGAATTTGACTCTCGCACCGTTTTCTATTTGTTCGACACAGGATCCCGGCATGTAGAAATGCCAGCCGCCGCAGTCGGGCGAGCCTTTAGGAAGTTGCTCCGGCAGGATGATTTCAGTCAGTTCACTGCCGGTCTTTTCATGGACGAATTGTCTTGCGATTGCCTTGTTGGGAATAACTACAGTCTCCCAAGTGTTAGAAGATTGATTACTATTCATCAGTTTCTCGCTTTCATTAATATAATTTGGGCGTCACGACGCCTGGTTTGAATAAGATGTGTAACTTAACCTACTTACCTGTTTATTATAACACGGATTATTTAAACCGAAATTATTAAAATGGTATTTCTTCGCCAAACGGAACTTCTTCCCCCATCCCGGACATGGCTGACGGCTGAGGCGCTGAAGCGCCATCTGCAGAAACCGGAGGAGCAGAGGTTTTCCCTTTGCTTTCCAGAAACTCGATACGGTCGCCTATTACCTCTGTTACCCAGACCTTGTTACTGTTTTTATCCTCGTACGTGCGGACCTGCATTCGTCCTTCCACACACAGACGGTGGCCCTTGGCACAGTTATTTCCCGCCAGTTCTGCCTGTTTTCCCCATAACACGACGGGTATAAAGTCTGCCTCCCTTTGCCCGTCCTTGTTTACAAAGGGACGGTCTACCGCCAGTGTGAATTGGCATACAACTTTTTGCGTCGGTGTGTATCTCACCACCGGATCCTTTGTCAGCCTTCCAATCAATATAACTTTGTTCATGCTTTGACTCCTCGCTTATGATTTATTGTGTTCATAATAATTATTTACTAAAGATAGTAACAGAATTGAAAATTTAAATAATCATATGATGTCCGTGCCTGAAGCATATAACCGCTTCAGGCACGGCATACTTTACTTAATTACTTCAATTTCGTCATGTCGTTCGGCAATATTTCCTGCCGGTACAGCGGATCGTCATAGATCTGATACCGCTTCATCTGCAGGGGCTTACATCAATATAACGCAGCAGGTACAACACGTGTTTCATGCGAGCGGCTTTGCCGAATTTGTGGATGGCCAGCTTGGCAATGGCGCAGAACAGGCTGGCCGCACTGTTCTGCCAGTAGCGGTCATCTTTGGAAGTGTCGCCCGTGCATTCCATCAGGCTTTTGCCCAGCAATGCCAGGTCGCTGTCATCCTTGATGTGCAACATCGGGTCAAAACCCAGTGCCGATTCATCTGGGTTTACCAGATTCAGGACCTTGATGCGGTAGCCCCGCTTCTTCAGGTGTACACGGTACTGATCCAGAAGGCGGCGCTTGGTCAGCAACACTACCATGCTCTGGTGTTGTGCGTGCAGGAGATTGGCCTTTCTCACGCGCTGCAGCGTGATAACCCAAGATGATGCTGTAACAATAAATGTAATGGTAGAAAGTTGAAAAGAGCAGGTCGCACATGCAGTGCGTCCTGTCTTTTTTTGATGACTGACGGAGACAAAAAAAGACTTCGGCTCAAGCCGTACCTCTAAGGCTCCAAACTACATCTCTGAAATAATGACTGATTGAACTTTGAAATGTAACGCTCGACGCACCCATCCGGTCACCAGCCGGATGCAGAAACATAACCTGAAGCTTTCGGTATAACCTGATCCGAAGTCTTCCGCCAATATTTGTTTTCAACACGTGTACATACTACCACAAGCAAGCTTTCTTGTCAATAGATTATTTCGGTATTTTGATTATCTATTCAAAAATTGATTTTATTTTGTAATTTTCTTCTTTCTTTCTTCTATTTTAAGAACAAATTGTATTTATTTAAAGGCTATGCATCTCTACTTCATCTGTTTTTTTATTTCTGCAACCAGAGTCATATCCGCAGGCAGCCACGGAACACTGTACAGCTTATCCTTAGGCAGCCACCTTGCATCTTCGACCTCCAGCAGTTTCAACGATTCCTTCTCCACTTCATACTAAAATTGCCAATCACTTTATCCAAAAATCTTTCCTGTTCAAGACGCAATCCCTTTTCAGTAATATACGAAAAACATTCCGCTTCTTCTGAAGTTAAATTATCATACACCGAAACGTCTCCCGGACGGTCTTTCCCCGCAAGGTCTTCAAACCGCCTAAAATCTTCAATGTTCATCATAAAGCTTTTAATCGCAGGGAACACGTTCCTTAATTCAGACAAAATCTTGAAACCATCTTTATCCATGTCGCCGGAATAAACAATCTTACACTTCTGCAACCAGGGAACATGCTTTAAATCCAAAATGGCGTTACCGGAACCAAATAAGACCATACAGGGAAAGTCAAATTTTACATTATCCGCAATCTGACTGCCTGAGTCTTTATTCTCAAAAATAAAAACCACCTCTGGCGTTTTCTCCCATCTTGCAATCTCATCAGCCGAAACGGAGCATCTTGTACCGCCATTCAAGTCAATTCCTCTTCCGATAATACCAACAGAAATTTCCGCCAACCTTTCTTTCAGGGAAAAATAGGCATAAAACTCTTCGCGGTTCGCCAACTCAATTTCAAGAACAGCATTGGCAATGGTCCGGAATATCTCAAAGTTTTTTCTGTGAAATTTGGTATCTACCCCGGGAATCGGCCAATTGGTAATATAACAGTCTTTCATCGCCCCTGATTGGAAATATTTCGCAATAGCAAACGCTTTCTCTGTAAAGCCAGTCTCGCAGCTCAGTCGTTCACGGTAACGGTAACACCAATCAGTCATGCACGGGAATTCACTGGTTATAAGGGTAAACGCTTGCAAAAAAGCGTTTCTTTTGCTTTTCATCTTTAAATACGCAAACACACTGTCCGCATCACGAACCGTAAATCGATACGGAACTCTGCATTTTTTCAACGGCCCCATCATCTTATATTTGAAATCAACTTGGATACCGTTGCTCTCTTCAGCTATATGAGACCAAAAGTTATGCCAGCATAAATATTTATCTTTGTATTCTGAAATAGAAACGATAACAGGGGCCGGAATCCTTTTGGAAAGAATATCCTTCTTTTGATTGACTAAATCCTGGTATAATGCTTCACGTTTTTCAAGTTTTTGTAAAATATCAGTTAAACCATAGTCAGGAGTTGCCATTTGCCATCACCTTATGAGTTATTTTTCTTACACGCGTCTGTCCCTGCCGATTAATGTCCAGGTAGCACTGGTAAATATTACCTACATACGGGCTTATCATATTTAGTTTTGTGCCGGGTGTGACAAATACGCCCTGCATATGGAACCGTTGCAACAACTGGAGGACATAATCACCTGTAAAAATATCCCCGTTTCGGGAAAGCTCGTCCATCATGATAAAGCGGAATGAATCACCGGAATCCGCTGCATTTCCTGTATCAAAGATTTGCAGCTGGCTTACAATCACAAGGAAAGAAGCAATAGACTCCTGACCTCCGGTACTGTCTCCGCTTGTAGAATGATAATATGTTACCGGTTTATCATCCTCATCCACTAATTGCAAAGAATATATAAACCAATGCCGAACATCCAAAATTTGTTCCTTGAATTTCTGATCTGCAGTAGTATCACAATTGGTAAGATACGAAAGTACATTATTAATGCTTGTACGTCGTTTGTCAGCATCTTCCCTGGACTTATGCGCACCATCTGTAACACGTTTCAGTTCTTCACGGAATCTTGCAATGTGTCCGTTTTTTGAAGGTTCGCATAACACCCTGACATATATTTTTTTGCCACGTTCTACCCGGAGATGCGCAAGGCCCAGTTTCTTATTCAGCTCATCCACTGCAATACGCACATCTTCTTCCGCATTCGTAACTTCATTATTAAAGTTAAGAAAATAATCAAACATATCATTCAAGAACCTGTTATCATAATCATCTTTCCTTTTAAGATTATCTTTTATCAACCCCTGCAAGCGCGCTTCAAAATCACCCAGAAAAGCAACGTTGGCAGATAAACTGGTGTCCGCAGGGAAAGTTGCCAGATAGCCTTCCATTGCCTTAACCAAATTTTCTTTTGCTTTAGCCAGACTGCCGGTATCAACATTCTGTAATTTATTTAATCTGTCATTGATTTTAGCCGTAATCAAAGAAGCAAACTCATCAAAATTGGCCATAGTTACAGCCTTGTTCCAATAACTGATTATAAACCGGCTTACGATTTCCTGTTTTTCAGTCGGAATAACAGCATCAGCCGTTCCCGTCATAATCGCCTTTAACCTGTCAACTTTTTCTGAAAGACTACTTTTTTTACCGTACAGATTTTTGCATGCTGAATCCAGACTTGCAATTGCCTGCTCAGTCTTTGCTATCTGCTCGCAAATGATTCTGTATGTATCATTCTCGTGCAGCAATTCATCCAGCAACGTCTCTTTTTGAGCCAACTGTTTGTTAATTGGCGCAATGTCAATTTCTTCCCACTTATTATATTGCTGTAATGCCTCAGCGCTTTTTATAATCTTTTCACATTGGCGGATTTCACTGCCCAGTCCTTTGTCTCTGCGTTCCATTCTTTCATTACTCAGGCGCAAATCAGAAATTTCTTTTTCATATTCTTTGATTTTCCGTTCATTGCTAAATCCCAAAACATAGTGTTTAACATCATCCACGCTTCTGCGGTCATCCTTAACATGACGGCGCCCGCCTTTATACTGACCTGTCAATGTCAGGGCATACTTTTCCTTCGCAAAATCATCAATATTCATGCAACATTGATGAGGAAAATGTTTTAACAGCTCACCGGCAAGCCACTTCGTCATGGGGGCTTCTGCGTTCATACGTATTTTACCGCAAATAACAGTCCTGTCGTCACAAATCACTTCGCTGTCAGCACAGGCATCATCATCTACCTTATAGTACACAATACGTTGACCATGCATTCCCTCAATGTATTTCGCCACATTTTTATACAATTCAACCGGTACAAGCATGGAAATTGCAAATCCATAAAGGAGCTTGTTAATCGGGCCTTCCCACGCACGCTCCCTGTCAGGTACTTCAATCAGTTCGCCAACAAACGGCAACATGGATGACATAACGCCAATTTTTCTGGCAAGATGATCTCTTAACTTCAACAAAGCTGGTTCAATATTTCCTTTATGCTCGCGTAATTGTTGGACATCTGCTTCTAATTCGCAAATGGCTTTTTCATTTCCTCTCATCTTAACGCGTAAATCAATGCTTTCACGGTTTTTTTCAATCTTACTTTTTTCCTGTTCGGCCTTTATGGAAACAACATCTTGAGAAATGCTCTGAAACTCTTCTTCGCCTGCCGGCATTTCTTTATTTAACACATGCAAATTACGTTCATACTGATTGCGATTAAAAGATACATGTTCCTTCTCGCTATTCAAAAAGCGGATATCTTCCCTGTATTTCAGTTCCAATTCTCCGCCATTGTCCCGTTTCCGGTCTAATAACGTATCGCGTTCTTCACGCTTTACCTGCAAATCTTTTTCTGTTCTTTCAATATCATACGAAACTGTTTCCAATACGTTTTCCACTTTTTCCAAATCGTCTTTGGCTATCTGATAATGCCGCATCTTCAGCCAGTCGGGAGCATACTTCTTTAATTCCAAAAGAGCCGCTTCATCAGATTTTTGCCTTTTATAGGCTTCCCCTTTTTCATTCACTAACGGAGTAAGGACGCTGATACGATCCTCATTTTCCCGTATTATGCGGGCAACCTCCTGAACAGCCCTGCTCTTATCTAAAAGATCCGTCAACACCTTGCCAAAATCCCTGGGAGGCAGCCTCTCACAAATAAATTTGTTAATATCATTGATACCGCGAACGGAAATTGTTTTGGCAATGAAATCAAATCCTTGCCGGGAGGTTATGCCTAAGACTTGCATAAAACGCTCTGAATAACATTTTTCTTTTTTTGAATCAAAATACCGGTAAATTTCTACATCTGGAATTCTTTTAATATTCTTTTTTACTTCATCAATATTAAATCGCTTTCCCTGCCCAACGCTGTCAAGCAGTAAAATATCACGACCAATGTTATAATTGCCCGGCGCAATAAAGTATTCCCGCTCCGGATTCTTTTTATCAAGTTTTCCAGTAAACCAAAAATACTGACCGACCGTATAACAGTTACCCGTTGAATCTGCATAATATCCCAACAAAATTGAAATCGTGTTCCGGCTGCGCAAGGTCTGCGATATCGTCCCGCCAAACTTTTCTTCCCGTTCCTCGCCATATTTTCCTATTACGTATGTACTGATTGTACGTCCTTTATCATTTGTACCGTTCTCCGCCGACTGATTATAGCGCGGATCAACCGCATACAAGGTTGCCATACCATCAAGTATGGTGGTTTTGCCGGATCGGTTTAATCCGGCCAACAACAAAGATTTCCCATCAAAATCCAAGGTTACCGGCGCGCCGTCAAATCCGCCCCAGTTTAATAATTCAAACCGTTGCAAACGCATACCGGGGAAATTTTCGTCAGGCGAAAAAAGCAAATTGCCTTGCATAGTTTATTAATCCTCCACTTTTTTCCTGCTATCAGAGATCTTTTGCAATTCTTCCATATAGTTAACCAAATCATTGGCGGTCACACGGCATTTTAAATACTGTGAAATAAAATATACTTCCTCATTATCCGGAGAAGGTACAATAAAATCACTGTTCTCACAAAAGGCCCAAGCCAACTTAAAGTTGTTTTCAACTTTATTTAGGTCAGCCGAATTCAACATGTATAATTTATATTCCTCAAAAACATCTGATTTGTTAATGGTCACAAGGTCAACTACGGATTTATGCTGCCATAAACGGTTGGCCAGTAAAATAATGAGAACAGACCGGCTACGGGTATAAGGCGTCCTGGATAATAAGGACGGCCCGTCAACGGCACAGAGATATATTTCCTGTGCGTCAGCATTGTAATCAACCCGCACACCAAAATAACGTAGAATTTTATCCATTTCATTTAAATTTTCATAAGCAAAGTCAAATAACGCCTTTTGGGAATGACGCGCAACATGCCCTTTACGCCACAGAAACTGTATTATCTGCCGTAATTTATCATCATGTGTCAATCCGTTATTTGAAACAGATGCAATCTGTTCTTCTTCTGTTTCAACACTTATAATTTCGTTTTTTTCCAATTCAGACATCTGCATCGCTTGGTCTCCTTCGGGAAATATCCACATCATCAAAACTGAATCGTTCCATTACATTATGATACCCGTTATGTAAGTCCAGGCAGACTTCCTGACCTTCAATAGAATACGTTATAAAATCTTTCAAGGATAAATATGTCAGAATATCTTCTGCCCCGCCTGCTTTACCAAAAGGATATTTTTTAATTACATCGGATAATAAAACCGATTTTCCATTATTCGTCATTTCCATCAGGTTATTGCGCAGCTGAAATACATTAGCCGAATCATCCACAAGCTCTGGCACTGAAAACGCATCGCCTTCCGTTTCAACAACCGGTTGAATGAAACTTTCTTCCGTATTGGGTTGTATATCAAGTGGAGCAGCAATATGTGAAAACGGCAACAACGGTTTTCCTATAATCTCTTTAGTACCTGCTAATTCCAGCCGCACATTAGAAATATCCGTGTCATTCTTTAATTCCATCTGTAATGATAATATTTTAGACAATAATTTACGTATTTCCCGATCCTGTTCAAAAGAAGCAGATGCCAGATAGGATGTAAACAATTTATAAATCCTGTCTATTTCATCATGGGCATTACGGGCAGATTCTCTCACTCCCCGCAATAAAATCCACGGTTTTTCTTTCTTTGCTTCCTCATGCAAATACGGATTTTTTTGCAATGAACGCAGGTCCTCAATTAGTTTGCGTACACGGTCATCATCCGAAATAAACTCAAAAAATGTTTTGAAAGTCTGTCCCTGCATAGTCTGTTCGATTTCTGTCCGTCCTTCAATCCACGCATCCATAATTTCGCCTTTGGTTGATTCATCATTCTGAATTCTATCGTATAACCGGACATACAAATCATGGAGATTCCTGGCTATGACAGATACGTCAACCGGAAGCCCTTTTAATAGACGAATAACCATAAGAAACTGTTCTTTGGTTTTCGCAGGTCCCATTATTTCTACAGTACCGCCCCGCTTCAAAATTGCTTTTTTCCCCTGGAGTTTTTTTAGTTCTATTCGTAATCTTTCAATTTGACTGTCAAAATAGGCGATTTGTTCTTCTACTGTTTTCCGGTTAGTTCCGACGATCAAATCCACTTTTTCCATAATGGTCTCAAACGCAGAGGCTGCTATGACTGCTTGGTTGACATCCATACGGCCGACCATCAAATCGTCCATGATGTTAATAGCCTTACGGGCTTCTGGCAACAGCTTGCATTTTGAAACTCCATCAACCGGATCACGCGAACGTTCCAGCCAAAATTGCCCAATCCACTCATTAATGTATTCATCTGCAGATTTAACTGTTGTTTCCAAAAATTTAGACTGATAGCTTGTCCAATGGCGTATCAACTCCACTTCAGGAACAACTTCCAAATTAGTATCAATAAACTCCCTGCGAAAAAAATACAAAACTTCACTTTTGTTAAGCAGTTTCAATACATTTGAGTTTTTTGAAATAGCATTAAATTCTTCAAAGCTGTAGCTCATAAAAATTACCTGTTACTCCTTTACGGAAAAACTATATCATAATTCGTTTTTCATCTCTGTCCGAAAAGCAAATTTCTATTTCGCCGGTTAGCGGAACAGATCCTCCGCAGTAATAACCGCCTGGAGTTCTCCGGCATACGGATTTTTGGCAACTCCATACGTTGTTATCAAGGTAGAATGAATTGCGTATTTAGTTCCTGTCTTAAGCTTGAAATCAGAAATCTTGCGTTTTTGATCCCGGACAAATTGGGCATTAACAATATAATCCGCTTCTGAGTATTTCATTTCACACAGATTAATCACCTGATCTTTCCGGACAATCAGCAGGTCAATCTGCGAACCGAAAATCCCTGCATCCGAATCAGGAAGACACTGCCAGGTACTAACCTCAGTATAGACTCCGGAAATCCCAAGCGCCGCTTTAATCTGCGCAACATGCGCAAGGCATACCCGTTCGAAAGCCGTTCCGCTCCAGGCATTCACAACCGGCGTATTGCTCAGATTCTGCCATTCCTTCTCGTCATACGATTTATTTTTCAAAAACTTATGATAGAACAAAGTGTAATTATCCATTAACTGATAAACAAGATTACGCTGCTTATATCCGAAAGGCACATATACCCGGATGAAACCGCAGTTTTCCAGTTCAGACAGTTTTTTGGACAAATCGCCAGAACGGGCTATTTTGGCAATCCCACTGATTTCCTCCTGGGTCAACCCTTTCTTTTTGATGGCGAGCGCCTCAACAATCTTTATATATTGCTCCGGTTTGTTAAACAAGGCCCTGTATAAATTGTCATATTCATTTCTCAACGGTGCATTATCCTTAAAGAACAATTCATCAATGTTTTGCGGAAGGCTTTTCCCTTTTTTAAGAAGACTCCAATAGTATGGCACTCCGCCCATAATCATGTAACATTGAAGAATCTGGTGGCGTGAAAAAATGATATTACGCGACTGCAAGAATTCCTCGCACTCATGAAGGGTAAACGGTTTTAGGTGTATCTGTCCTGTTAAACGGTTATGCAATCCGCCCCTGCCATTCACAATATTATCCATCATCCAATATGTAGCAGAGGCGCAGACAATCAGTACAATATCTTTTTCTTTCCTTGCCGTTGCCCAACCATTCCAAAAACTTTCCAACGCCGCAATCAGACCGCTGTCCCTTGTGTCCATCCAAGACAGTTCATCAATAAAAATTACCTTTTTCTTCTCGTCTGACCTTGTAATGACTTCCTTCAGGCAATTGAAGGCTTCGTTCCATGAACACAGCCTTTCCTTGCATTTATACCCGGCCTCTTCCAAAGATTCTTTAAATTTATCCAACTGAGCCTGTCTTCTTGATTCGTTTTTAACAGACAGGTTGCTTATACCTGTATGCTGAAAAGTAAATTGGTGATTAAAACTCTCTCTTACAAGATACGTTTTTCCGATACGTCTTCTTCCGTAAACCGCAACAAACTGCGGTTCCTCCTCATCTAACAAAGACTTGAGTAACATCCTTTCTTCCGCACGTCCTATCATGGCAAATCCCCTTTGTTAACCTACATCCTTTAAGCTAAAATTTCTTTAACTTGTTTTTTACAAGTGTTATAGAAACTTTACACTAATTATATCAACTCACTTTGGAATTTTCAATAACAAAATTTCTATAACCTTATTTTTTGGGTAGTTATAGAAATTTTAATCGGAAGTAAAGTAAATCAAGTTGCACACCTACTTTCATAAAAAATCCTATGCCTGCCCGACAACGGTTGAAATCTTTCAAAATTTCTAAATCCCCAATTCCAGTGCATGTACATACCCGCACGCGCAACGCGCCTGCGCCCGTTCCTGGTATTTTCCGATAATCTGTACTTCCGGAACTTTTCCACACCTGGGGCAGAAAACTGAAACACTGCTCGTGGTTTCCATCTCACAAATAACCTTTGATTCTTACTCATGCCCTCGCATCTCTTCTTCTGAGAATTCTATTGGCGATATGCTTTCAACCGGTTTCATATGCATGTTGACGCCACGGGCTTCCAGTTGCTTCGCAATATGTTCCAGGCCCCGGTTGAACTTGTTGTTATATTCTTTTTTTCCGTATTTTTGCACCATTCCATTTATATGCTTTTCAAATCTGAACAGATACGCCTTTGACAGAATCGGCAATTTCCCCTCAATTTTTAATAAATCACGCTCTGTCGGCACATACTCGCCAGACTCGAACCAAGCAAAAAACATATCATTTCCCTTACGCATAACACGGGCTATGATAGCCAGTTCCTCTGGTGTCAATTTGTAACCAAGGAAAAGCAGTTTGTTTATCATCAACGAAACTTCTCTCAATTGTTTGGAATATGGCAGCTGCCAAAGCCATGTCATATGTTTCATAACACTGTATCCATTACCATACCGTCCAAACTTTATGGGACGCAACGCTTTTAACATGGATCGTTTACGATTTCCTCTTGATACCATCGTGGTCAATCTCCCTCTATCGACATATATCACCTTTTATAATTGCAAAAAAGATTTCTAACTTACGACTCCTTTGTAAAAACAATATTTGGCGTATACCAAAATCAAAGATGGATAAGAGCAGAAAGCCCCGCATAGACTTCCCGCTCTTATGACCGCTAATTACGATTCTATTAAGTTTCCTCATCTACCGGGTCGTTGATACGGTTACTCAGCAAGTATTCCGTAATTTTCTTTTCTTCTTCATCGCTGACCCAAAAGGTCTTGTGCCGGCGTACCACTTGAGATGGTTTTCGTCCCGCGCGGGGCCGCCAGCCGCCCCGTTTTCTTTTTCCTTCCCGCTTACTTTTTTTGTCGTTAACCAAGGGCGCCTCCTCTTTTTACACAGCTCTTATTCAGTTTCCGTAACTGAGGCGGACGTTTGCTTTTAATGTCGCATCCCCGCAATAGGCATTCTGTAGGTTCCGCAGTACCGGAAAGCACATACATTGTCGGAGACAAAAGGTCATTGAAAATATTGGCGAGACCTCGCGCACCGGTTTTTCTTTCTACCGCCATACGGGCAATCTCCCTGAACGCAGCATTGTCAAGAATCAGTCTGTGCCCCATATTTTCAAAACGTTCCTGATACTCAAAGAATACAGATGTTTTGCATTCTTTCATAATTTTTATAATGTTGGCAACAGACAGCGCCTTGTAATTGACCCGGATGGCGATGCGTCCGGCCAATTCACGCAGGATGCCGTATTCAATCATATCTTCGAGGTTGGGCGTGAGATCCGTACCAGGAGGCAATTCTTCTTTTTCAGTGGAATCGGTTTTGTTGGCAACCGATTTGATTTCCGCAGTGAAACCAATACCGCCAGTAACATTTTCCTTGACCTCGGCTTCCTTATCTTCTTCTTTCTGCCTTGCCAATAAAAGCCGACGTCGTGTAATTCTTTCCATGCCATCGAAAGCGCCAAGGAAAACAAACATTACGCTGCCAGTATCTACTTTCAGCTCATAACCACCGTCGTCTCCATCCCCGGTATTATGATTTTTAAGTTTTACGCTTCCTGCGGGATACTCGCTCCCCTCTGTCATTTTCAAAAGCGCAGCCTGATAATCCCTGCAAAAAATTACTGTGTTCCCCTGCTCAATAATACGCATCTTGTCAAATTCGTCCAGCAGAATGATACCATTTGACGCCATGCGACAGACTTCCCTGAAATCTTCTTCCGTGCGGGGCATGTGATGCAGCTTACGGTAAAGGTCTAATGCTTCTTTACATAAGTCCCGGATCAACCAGGTCAGGTCTTTTTCTCCTTTCCAGCTGTCGTTTGGCGTATAATCCGGCGCATTGCGCATGATGACCGGTATTCCCAGCTTTTCTTCCAGCCGTTGCAGAACGCGGAAGGTCTCCGTCTTGCCGCAACCGGTAGGCCCAGCCAGTAACACGTTGTCCTTGCGGATACGGGAATCTTTGTTATGTTCATGTGCGAAAATACGGTACAGATGGGAAGACACAGCCATAGCAATGCGCCGCGCTCCTTCATCCTGCCCCAGAACATAACCGTCGAGTTCAGCCTTCAGTACTGCTGCGTTAAAGTATTTTCTTTCTGTCATTTCTATGCTCCTCCCTTCTTTTTTACGGCCTCTTGTCCACTATGGTGTCGATGATGCCGTAGTCCAACGCTTCGCAGGCAGTCAAATAGGTATCACGGTCAGTATCTGCTACTATTTTTTCCCTGGCCTGCCCCGTGTGAAGCATGATTACCTTGTACATCTCTTCGCGGATGCGCAAAATGTGTTTTGCATGGATCTCTATATCCGAAGCCTGTCCCATAGTACCACCCAAAGGCTGGTGAATCAGAACCTCGGAATGTGAAAGAGCAAAGCGTTTTCCTTTGGTTCCCGCCATCAGAAGAACAGAAGCCATGCTGGCCGCCACGCCGACACAGATAGTAGCCACATCCGGCTTGATAAACTGCATAGTATCGTAAATAGCCATGCCGGCTGTTACACTGCCGCCCGGACTGTTAATGTACAAGTTGATATCCTTGTCCGGATCCTGCGATTCCAAAAACAACATCTGCGCAATGACTATATTAGCAACAGCGTCATCAATTTCCCCAATCAGGAAAATAATCCGGTCATTGAGAAGTCTTGAAAAAATATCATAGCATCGTTCCCCGTGGGAATTATTTTCAATTACATTAGGTACATAAAACATATCCTCATTCTCCTTTCGCAAACTGAAATTTCAATATCAATATAAATCATATTGCGGACACGCTCTTGCAATTTTCTCAGAAGAGTTTGGAAGCGTTTGAAACATCGTCAAATCTTTTCCAGGAATTCTTACAAGGCGCGCCGCAAAATTTTAAGAAATCAAAACCAAATTGTCAGCTTGCCTTTATGGGCAAAAGCTTTGGAGCCTTACCGGCAGTGAAGCATTCCGGTTGCAGGCGCAGCGTCATGCGTTTGCGGTTGCCTGCCAGCCGGAACATGACAGGCGTTATCGCCTTTTCCAAAATACTGGCAAGTGCGTAAGCGCCCATTTCCTGTTCCAGCGCTTTGTCCGCCACAGTTTCCAGTACTTGAACCGGAATTTGCAGCGTAACGTTGTGCATGCGCAGCATTTTTTGATACTGCTGCACAGGGGAAGCATCGGAGTGAGCCAGGATGTTTACCAAATCGCTGCGGCTCGGCGACTTCGTCCGGCAGACAGAAGTGACATGTTCCAGCATTTCCATCGGAACGCCCCACTCCTTTAAATCTGCCAATACAGCTTCCGGCATGTCACGCATGGAAAACAGATTGTGGTTCAAGGGCCTCTCCCTGTCCCGGCAGCGAATCAGCTCTTCATCGCTGATCATGATGGCGTTTCCATCCGCATCCTGCTTTAAGATACTTTTGACTACGATAAATGTCTGCAGCTTTGTCAGCCCCAGAGCAATCGGTTGTTCTGCGTCTTTTACATGCAGAACCAAAATTGAATCAAATTCTCTTTCCTCCGCCGTTTCCATCCCGGTGTCGTTCTGAATTGCGGGTACGTTGGTAGCGGTTTCCATTTTTTCCATGCTATCGCATCCTTTCTCTTCACTGAATGAATCGGTAAAACGGATTGTCTGTGTCCACCTTTCGGCGAGGTCTTTCTGTAGGCAGGGAAATCCCCGCCAGGCTCTTTTCAGTTTTCAAGGTTCAATCTGGTATAATAACGATAGTTAAATTCTATATTTATAGAATTTTATTATCATCGAAAATTATATTAGCATGATTCCATGTCCTTGTCAACACATTTTAGCCTTTTTTTATAGTTTTTTTTATAAATTCATCTTTACTTATTCTTTTTACATGATATAATACAGACAAGGAGGTACTTTACCATGCCAACAAGAACTGAAATAAAGGAAATAGAAGAAATCCGGGATCCCTACCCTAAAGACTTTGCAGGAAGACTGCGCGCTTTCCGCAAAAAGCTGAAGATCAAACAGACTGAATTTGCCGAAATGCTACATATTGACATTCAGAAATGCAGACGATATGAAAGCATAGGCACAGAGCCGGATGTAGAAACTTTAAAGAAAATGGCTTCCATATTAAAGATTACTGTAGACGAATTGGTAGGTTACAAACCGGCTGCTATTAATATCGCGACAGATATTTTGGATAAATCAGGTATCGTCTTCAAAAAAGTTGAAGACGAAGACGCCTACATTTTGTACCGTTATAAAACCGACGATGAAATCGGACATCCGGACTTGAACGACTTGCCATATTTTGTCTGTTTTTCCAAAGAAAATAATATATTGAGTCCCGCTGATGCCTTACTGTCTGTAAAAGATAGCCGAACTGATGACTTGTGTATTTTCTTCGGACCAGAAAGATCCGAGGATAATAAAATCGATATAAATGAATTTCTTAATTACATAGTAGAAACGAAGCTTTCTACTGCTAAACTCAAAATCTGCGTGTTCGAAGCCAAGCGGCGAACAGATTCCATCATCAAAACAGCGCTGAACGAGACTTATGCAGCATTCTATCCAACCGTTTTTCGGAATTATGTGAATGATGAAAAATATTCCATTTCGAGCGTGGAAATAAGGGATATTTTACCAGAAATATTCCCGGAACGCCTTCGCGCATTGCGCGAAGGCTGTCACTTCAGCCAATCAGAAATGGCAGATGAAGTGGGACTGAGCCTGCAAACCTACAACCGCTACGAAACAAAAAACGCACAACCAAGCATTGACATGTTGAAACGGTTAGCCTTAAAATTAGGCGTATCAGTCAATGTTCTGACAGGTTTTAAACTTGATTATCTCAACGAAGCATTGTTTTTTTTGGAAAAAGTTCATATTAAATGCTCGCTTGATAAAGAAACCCAATTGTATTACGTCGAAGCGCCAGACAAGGAAAATGCTAAAAAATTGAATGCAAAAGCTTTGCACTTTTGCACCTACCAGGCCAAGCATGATGTCGACCTAAAAATCAAAGATGATTTAAAGAATATTTTTGATGAAACTTTTACCCCCATCTTTTGGGAACTGGTTAATAACCATCAAAATCTTAAGCTTGATACGATCATTGACGAAAACGATTACGAACCTTACTTATACGAACTGGACTTAATGAACAAACCAGTTTTTTCCGAAAAAGATACCAACGAAGATCCGGACGACTAATCTCTCTTCATTTTTTCTTCTTAACAAATTGCCAATCAGGGCACAAAAAAACTTCGGTCCAAATAACATCCAGAGAATTACAAACTAACTTACACAATTACTATTTGGAGTTTGCAGACTAACGGTTATCGTTTTCAGCTGTTATCCTCCAATAATTGTTAAAAAGTATTTTCGTTAAAATCTCTGTTACTGTTATTTGGCCGAAGTTTTGTTTTTGTGCGTACCTCGCTTTCTGTCAGCAATAGGGAACTTTGAAGAAAAGCAAACAATGCGTAAACCATTACCCCTTCTCAAACATATTTTACATATGCCTTTCCGCGTCTCACCTCCCATCCCGGCTCATCAATATCAAAAATTTTACTGTTGCAATAATCTTTCAGTTTCTGAAACGCCTTTTGCAATTCAACAATTTCAATATCATTACTAATGCTATTCATCAATTCCCTGGAAGTCATCACAAGCCGTAAATTAATTACTCTGTCTCATGTCGCGATCATTGAATTTAAGCCGGTAGGCTTGCTTGGCCATCCTGCTGAGTACCAGCATAGGTGTTATAAATTTTCATACTCTGTTAAAGGATAAAAGAAATGAGTGAATTCTTCATTATTCTTAACATCATTAAATTTTTTTCTATCTTTATCATATCTTTTTTTAGTACCCTTACCTTCTAACTTATCAAAATCAGCAACTACCCAACTCAGTTGATCAATTGATTTTTTTTCCAATAAATTTAAAAGAATATCCCATTTCTTATCTTCATTAAGCGTATCGCCTTTTTCGCTATCAAGATTACAAAGTACAACATTTTTTGAAAGCATTTTCTTTTCATTAAAAATACCTGCAGCACAAACTTCAGCTCTATTAACCCCAATTTCGGTCCAAGATTTTACAGGTTTAAATTTCACTTCATAATATATAAGTCTTCCTTTATCGTCTTTTCCAATAATATCTAAATTAGCCCCACACTCGTTATTCATAAGCCCATGGTATTTATTAAAAGACTCTTGTTTAAAGATCTGTAAGGCTCTTTTTTCTAAAAATTCTTTTTCTTCTTTTCCTCCTAAAAGACCCTTTTCCTTAATAAGTTTTATTGCACGACAATATCGAACATTTTTAAAAGACTTTTCTTCCTTTGTATTCCTTTTTTCCAACATTTCTTTATATTTGGTATCCTTAAAACTATTTATCTTCACATCATTAAACTCGATAGAGTAAATAAGTTTTTTCTCTATTTTATCATCGATAACATCTAAATCATAAACACAAAATTTATCGTTTTCAATCATCACTAAAATACATGCATATTTTTTACTATCAGAAATATCACTTCTTAATATATGAATCAAATTTAAATCAATACAGTTTAAATCGTCAAAGTCTTTGAAAACAACAAATATCGGATTCCCATTTATATTTTTACCAAATTTATCATTTCCTGGAAAAAACCACCAATCAGTTGAGTATTCACTCGCTTTATATTTCTTTTTAAATTTTTTTAAAAAACATGCCTCTTCAATATAGCCACACAAATATCCTAATTTATCTCCTCTTCTTATTGCTTCTGAGTTTTCTACAAGTCTATTTTTCAACTGTAACACTATAACTACACCTTCCTTCCATTTACTATTTAATTTTACTAACAGCTTCTACCAACTATTTTTCAACAAATCTCTGTACATTCATTATTTAATAATTAATTCTTTACCGATACTTATCCGCTCCTGTATAGTAACATACATATAACATTTTAAACACCTCCCACTATATTATTTAAAATGGCTTTAAGTTGTTCGCTTTTCTTTTCGTTACAGTAGCGGCCTACAGCCTCTTTGGCGGTTTTAACGAAGTCAATTGTGCCGCCCCTTATTCTAAATTAAATCGATTATTTAAATTTGATATTTGTATTATTACTATCATTCAACTACACGCATTGTAACAGATATCTTTTTGTTTGTCAATAGGTTGTTGTAATTTTTTTATAATTTTTTATAAAGTGTTTTTATTTTATTATCATTTTAGTATTTGTTCATGATAATAAAAAACACTCAATTCAGCATAAAAACTGTATTTGAGCGTTATATAACAATTATAATAAACTTTTCTCCACTCACCTGGTCGTATTTACGAACACTTTAGAACCGCCAACCCGTATGGATGCTGGCGTCTGGTTCCCCTAACTCTTATGTCTATAAAGGCAGAATCCTTGCCACGCTGGCCATGTGCAGGATGATATCCTGGTGGAGATTTTACTCGCTTTACAAAAACATCACCATATAATGCGGCAACGTTTCCTTAGCACCGTCTTTTCCGTTTCGTCCGCCAATCAGTTTGAACGCAACGGAAGGCGAAAATAATTTAATAAAATTGTTCAAGGATGGAGAAGCGTTGTTTCCCGCCTTCACCTCCACCGGCACAACCTCACCTTTTTCTTCAATCAGGAACTCCACTTCATGCTCATTATCAGGCTTGTAATAATACAACGTATAGCCACGTTTGAGAAGACATTCGGAAATGCTGTTTTCATAAATGCCGCCGCGGGCGTTTCCTTTAATTGTATTATTCAGCACTGCCAGCTTGGTTTCCTTGCCATACATGCAGCAGAGCAACCCCGTATCATTAATGTAAAGCTTAAATTGATCTTCGTTGGCGTTTGCCATCAGCGGCAGATACGGTTCGCGAATGTTATAACAGGCGTTCACGATTCCGGAATCTTTCAGCCACTGTATGCTGCCTCCAAATTTTCTGCGCGTCTGCCCTTTTTCAACGGTAGAGTACTGGAATTTTTTCAGTTCTTTGGCAAGCTGTTTAGGTACTGCGTCATAACACATACGGACGAGTTGCTTTTCTTTTCCCTTTGCATGCTTCGCAATATCGTCCCTGTATTCCGCAAGGATATCATTTTGTATCCTGTCCACCCGGTTGAAGTCTTTATGTACAGAAAAATCCGCAACAACTTCCGGCATACCGCCCACCACTATAAACTCACGGAAGAGATTTTCGTATTTGATATGTACAGCTTCCGGTATCGTTTCACCGGTTTCATAATAAGAACGCAAAACATCCGTAGCTTTTTCGTCATAACCGTACGCCCACAGGAATTCTTCAAAATCCAGCGAGTACATCATAATCTGGGATTCATAACCTACTGGAACAGATGCCGGCACTTCAACGGATTCATCGTCATCCTCTCCATACGTCAGGCCCATTAAAGAACCGGATGAAATTACATCATAACGCATATCTTCCGCAAGAAATTTTATTGCAGTCCGCGCATTTCCACAGCACTGGATCTCATCCAGAAAAATCAGCGTATCGCCCGGAATCAGCGTAACGCCCGGCATGTACGCAGTCAGGCGTTTCATGACTTCTTCTGCAGTCATCTCTCCGTCAAAAATACCCTTCAGATCCGGCTGACGGTAAAAATCAATATTTATAAAAGAAGCGTACTCTGATTTCCCAAATTCCTGCACGATATAGGACTTGCCAACCTGGCGGGCGCCTTTAATAAGCAGGCATTTTTTTATTCGATCTTTCTTTCTTTGGTTTTTCCACTCCAACAGTTTATCGTAAATCTTTCGACGTAGCAGCATAATATCACCCTTCCGTACATGCTTCTGCATTACTTCTGATTATAGTATGCATAAAATAAGGGTGCTCGTCAAGAAAAATTTACATAAAATAAGGGTTCCTGTATAAGAAAATTTGCATAAAAATCATTTTTGTTTTCTTGTCTTCCTTCTTTGCAACTGGCGGTCTGCCCAAAGCATAAAACCACTACGGTACACCACCCTTTCCACATTATTATTTATTTACCCCTGCCAGCTGCGCCTTGGTGTGTGCTTTTAATCTTTCCACGCTGGCCATATTGCGGATAATGTCTTTTACAATGATATCCAGTTGGGAATTCTCGCTGTAATCCGTCGGCTCAATAAAGTTCACCCGCTGGTCTTTGATCAGATCTTTCACTTTATTGCGCTTGCCTGCCTGATACACCGCGATAGAGTAGCCGCCGTTCACCTTTACCAGCTTCATGCATGGCACGTCTGTTAATCCGTCGCCGATGTAAATCATGTTGCGGAAAGGAACGGGCCGGTCTTCCTCCGGTTTGAACCGGTTCAGGTCGTCATCGTTGGAAAGGTTCAACACTCCCTTGTTGATGCGGAACAGAAACTGCGTCTTGGTAGTGTAATTCACCACATTTTTCGGCCAGCAGGCCACGCCGTTTTCATCGTAGAGGAACTCGCCGGCAAACACATCGTCAAACTCTTTGAAAATAGAAGAACCTTCAATGATTTCCCGCAGACCGGAGGAAATAATGTAGTGTTTAATAACTACACCCTGCTCCTTACCGAACTGGTTGATGCGACCGAACCATCCTTCCACACCGTCGTACAGCTTCAAGTCTTTGCCCAGCGCCACAAAGTCGCTGCGGCGGATGGGCTGCCTGTGAATATGGGCTTCATCCAGCATCAGATACATATAGGCCAGGATGCGGTCCATCTTTTTATTTTCTGCCAGGTCAGACGCTTTTTTCCAAAAGGCATCAGCAGACATGCCCAGGTTCGGAATGAAGGTGTAAGCCTGCATATCCGTGGTGCATAAGGTCTTATCAAAATCATACATTAATGCGATAATCGGTTTTTTGGCTGCCATCGTCTATTCCCCTCTACCATTTCTGAAATTTTCGTTCTGTTATCCTTATGCTGTTGTTAATGCAACACAAGCTTTCGTTTTTATATTTGAAAAACCTTTTTTATTCCTGAACTATTCACAAATCTATTTAAGGAGACGCTGATTAAGGAAACGCTGATTAATCAGCATCTCCTTAATTCTTTTCCCATGTTCTTGCCAATGCAGCAAATTCTTCCAGACTTAATGTCTCCGCTCTGCGTGTTCCGTCAATACCGGCCCGGTCCAGCCAGGCTTTTACCTGTTCACCGGTGAGGCCGCCCATATTTTTTAAACTGTTGGTCAGCATTTTGCGGCGTACGGAGAAGGCTGCCGCCACCACTTTAAAGAAAATTTTTTCATCAGGCACATCCACCGGCGGAATGGTTCTGCGTTTGCAGACCAACACCGCGCTGTCCACTTTGGGCGCCGGCAAAAAAGAACCCGCTTTCACAACGAAAGCAATCTTTGGCTCCGTATAATACTGCATAGCTACGGAGATAGCGCCGTAGTCCCGGCCCCCGGGTTTGGCTATCATCCGTTCCGCCACTTCCTTCTGCACCATCACCACCAGCCGTTCCAGCGGAAGTTTCTGCTCCAACAGATACATGATGATGGGCGTCGTAATGTAATAAGGAAGATTAGCGCAGACTTTGAACGGTGCTGTACTGTTATTATTGTTTACAGAACACTCTGCACTGCCCGCAGTTGTCAATGCTGCGTCATCTGCAAATTCCTGCGCAGCATTTTCAGTTGCAACGATGCGGTCACTGCGCTTTGCATTTTCGCAAAGGGCCCGTGTTTCCTCAACAACTTTTAAAATATCTACTTTTAAAATATCCCCCTGCACGATGCGGACATTTTTATAAACGCCCACCGTTTCCTGCAGCACCGGAATCAGCCGTTTGTCCAGTTCCACAGACACCACTGACGCACCTGTCATGGCCAGAGCCTGGGTCAGGGTGCCGATACCGGGACCGATTTCCAGCACCGTATCCTCCGGAGCCAGCTCCGTTGCCTTGGCAATGCGGTTCACCACAGACTCTTCTACAAGAAAGTTCTGCCCCAGATTCTTATCCGCTTTTAAATGAAATGCCTGCAGGATGCGCGTTGTTACTTCCCGCCGGGCGATAATAGGTTGAATGTCTTCCATGTGTGCCTCATTCTTCTTCCACTTTTTTCAGAGCAGCTGCGAACTCTTCTCTTGTAATCCCATACGTATTCAACCGACGCAAAAACGCTTTGGCCGTACCGTACCCGATGCCCAGTTCAGCCCCCAGCAGATCCCGCTTGCGACTGGCATCCGCACTGCCGGACAGTCCGTTGTCACGCAAGTCTGCCACACTGAATACCGGTTCCGGATTATATTCATGATGGTGCACTTTGCTCAGCGCCAGCAGAATGGCTTCCGGTTTCGCCTGCTCGATGCCCACATCATCGGGCACCCGCGCGTCTTTTTTGGGCACAAAGGCCTGCCCTGCATCCGGAAAACGCTCTGTCAGAAACTTGCGGATCCGTTCCCCGGAACCGTCCGGGTCTGTGAGGATAATGATGCCCCGCTTTTTGTACGCCGCTTCAATCTTCTTTAATGTATGGGAGTTAAGGGCGAAGCCGCCGGTTTCAATGGTGTCGCATTCCAACGCCCGCTTCACCGCCACCGTATCCATTTTTCCTTCAACGATTATTACTTCTTTTAGCAATATGAGTTCCTCATGAAATCTTTATAATTCATAAGGAGACGCTGATTAAATGAGTTTGTGCGATGACCGAGGGCTTTTTGCGACTGACAAGGAAATGGCCCGAAGGCGCAGCCGTAGCTGTGTTGAGGGACATTGACGCAGTCAGTCACAAAAAGCACCTGTCAGCGTGCAGACGAATTAATCAGCGTTTCCTTAAGTCAGGAAAAGACACGAGCAAAACATGTTGTACGGTTTTGCGAATTCTTTTCCTGACTGCATAATTTTAAAAAAGTAAAACAGTGATTTATTCCAGAATATAAATCTCCACGTCGCGGCGCCCCCACTGATAACATTCATACAGGGAGTCCATGAACAGGTCGATGCGGTTTCCTACAATAGCGCCGCCCGTGTCCCCCGCGATGGCCATGCCGTAGCCGGGAATATATAGCTTGGTGTAATAAGGAATCTGACGTGGATCTACCGCTACGATACCCCGTTTGGGCCACAGTCCAATGGAAGTCGTCCCGGAAGCACCGCCGCCCCAGGTGTAAGCCGTTGCTTCGCCGTAAATTACTTTTTTATATTTCACATATCCGTTAGGAGTCAGGACAGACTGCGCCACACCCTTCCGCACAATTTCATTTACAGGATTAGCAATACGCCGACGGTCCAGCTCAATCTTTTGCTCGCGGCCGGGACGGGTAATGTTTTCGTAAATAACCAGATCTTTTCCCTTTACGCCTTCTTTTTCCACTTTTTTCGTGCCAAATTCCAGCTCAGGATCTTCAATCACCTTTGTCCCGAAGGGTACTTCCACCTCTTCCTTCGAAAGGAAAGATTTCCGTGCCAACACGTGGATGACCAGGCCGTCCGTGATTTTTGTTTCCAACGGAGGATACACCGTACGGCCATCCAGATTGACTGCCATTTCCTGTAACACTGCACCCACCGTTGTGTTATGCGTCGTAAACTCCTTGGCTACGCCAAAACGGCTCAGGCGTACAGGTTTATGCTGCAAAACGGGCTGTGCCTGGGAAGTTGCAGTCTCATTTTTGTTTTCTGCAGCAGTCACACCGGGTTTGGTATCAGGCTGCGTAACTTTTGCCTCTGCAGTTTTCGATGTTTCTGCTTTTTCCTGAACCGGTTTCTGAGGCTGCACGGTTTCCGTTTTTGTTTCTTTACCTTCTTGTTTCATGGCCGGTACAGGTTTTTCTGTCCCAACTTTTGCAGGGAGGCCCGTCGCCTTGTTACTATCTTCCGTTTTTTTCGTTTCCGAAACAGTGTCTGTTGCCGGCGCCTTCGTCTTGTTATCCTGCTCAACGACCTTTACATCCGCAATCACCCTGTCTCCGGACACGACCTCCACGTTTTTCGTCCGCGGGCCGGATTTACCGGCTGCGTCATCTTCTAATTGTTTCTTTGCCGCTTCTACCTGGCTGGGATCCAAAAAGACCTGCTCCTGGGGCATAAAAGGCCCGGGCTCTTCGGCATACAACAGACCCGGCAGTATAAAAAAAGTGCTTACAGCGAATAGAATCCCTGTGAGACCTTTCAGCAATTTGGGAACTATTTTGTCATTTGTTTTTTTCTTCATATTATATTCCTCCGACAGTGGAATAATTTTATCACAAAATTACAACAAGCGCAAACCGACTGCTGGATATCGGTTTGCGCTACCATATATTGCGGAAGGGATTAATTTCCACTACTATTTTTTATTTTTCTTTCTCCGTATGTTAGTTGTACTGTCCAAGTCAACCGGCATACTATACCACCAGGCGCCGGCAGCAATCCAAAGCATCGTTGCCACCTCTACACGCCCATAGCTGTCCTGGGTTTCAGCGGTAATTTCCTGAACAAAAAACCATACACCGGCAACGGCCATGCCCACGATAAGCACCCAAAAAAGAGCTCTGGGAAGCTGACCGGTTCCCGTATCGCTGCTGCTGACCGCACCGCACATGACCATGCTTTCTATCAGCAGCAACGTGACTGCCGCCAGACTTTTTATACTGCCATTATCAATATAAACATAGTGTAAACCAAAAATGAACATCCCCATACCAAGGATCATCGGTATCAGGGTTTTGATGGCTGACCCGGTCTGTGACGTAGCTTTCGGTAACGATTCCAGCAGTCTGAAATAGCCTACACAAAACACGAATACAGATATGACAAACACGACCCAGAATTTCCACGACTCAGCCTGAGGCAGATAGTACAACAGCACATAGGAAAGAAAAAGCAGGCCGCCCGGTATAATATACTCCCAAATGTCACGTTCTTTCTTATCTATTTGTTGATCCATACAGTTCACCTGTTTTCTGTTTATAATATATTTTTAGAATAGCACGCAACACAAAAATAATCAATACCGCAAATAGTAAAGGACCGCAACAATCTGCCGCAGTCCACTGTTTTATCAAACGATACGCAAGTTAAAAAAGTTCCCGCAGCAAAAGCCGCAGGAACTTTTTATGATTTTTAATGATCAGAAAGCAATCTTGTCAACAAAAGTAGGTTTGCCGTCTTTTACTTCGATGATCAGCGCAGGAACAATCGGGTTGTGCTTGTCATCATAGGTCAGCTTGCCGCCGGCAACCGGCAGGTCTTTCGTCTTGGCCATGGCTTCGGCGATCTTGGTACCGTCTTCACTGCCGGCACGTTTGTAAGCGTCGGCCAGGATCACAACGGTGTTGTAACCCATCATGGAGAAGAAGTCCGGATCCTTCTGATATTTTTCTTTGAACGCTTTGATGAACTTCTGGGTGGAAGGATCGGTATCATCCGCACTGTATGCGCTGCTGTAGTAGGTCTTGTTCAGCGCAGCTTTGCCTGCGATTTCGATTAGCTTCGGGCTGTCCCAGCCGTCGCCGCCCATCATGGGAACTTCCAGACCGATTTCACGGGCCTGTTTTACGATCTTGCCGACTTCTTCATAGTAACCGGGTACATAAATCGCTTCCGGATTGGTTGCTTTCAGTTTGGTCAGACCGGCTTTGAAGTCCATGTCTTTGGCCAGATAAGCTTCTTCGGCAACGATTTTGCCGCCGGCTGCTTCAAAGTTCTTCTTAAATGCTTCAGCCAGACCCTTGGAGTAATCGCTGGAGTTATCGCGGTAAATCGCTACGGTCTTCACTTTCAGTTTCTGGTTGGCAAAGGCTGCCATTACCTTGCCCTGGAACGGGTCGATAAAGCAGGCGCGGAATACAAACTGACGGGTCTTTCCGTCTTTGCCTACGGTGATGCTTTCCGCCGTAGCGGTCGGAGCTACTACCGGCAGTTTACTGGCGGTAACAATCGGTTCCGCAGCCATGGTGCAGCCGCTGGTAGCCGGGCCGACGATGCCGATCAGTTTATTCTGGGAAATCAGTTTAGTTGCAGCATTACCGGACTCGGAAGGTTCCGATTTATTGTCTGCTTCTACGATACGCAGTTTTTTGCCATTGATGCCGCCGGCTTTGTTGATCTCGTCAACCGCCATTTTGCCGCCGGCCAGAGCTGCCTGCCCATAGCTGGCCACATTACCGGTCAATTCATAGTTGGCGCCGATCAACGCTTCCGCAGCCGCCGCTTTGTTATCCGCCGGTTTCTTGGCGCCGCCGCCACCGCCGCAGCCTGCAGTCATCGCTGCCAACAGAACCGCTGCTACTAAAACGCCAGACATTTTTTTCATGAATTTCATAATTTTCCCCCCCTCGCCCTTCTATAGTTACAACAAGTTTTTGTCTTGTACCCTTATGCACATTCATAAAGGACTTCATTTCAATATTTGTAACTATTTGCTTGAAATTATATTGATAATCGGAAATAGTGTCAATGTTTTTCTGTGTTCTGTGTATACAATCAGAAGCAACTAAGAAAAAAGTAACATATTTATCATTTTTGAGGTAAAATTTACTGATTTACATATTCGCACACTTTATCAATCTGCTCTTGAAACGAGCCGTCAAACTTATTCTCAAAAAAAGCTCCGCCAATGGTAAAGGCCCAGGGCGCAATGGATTTAAGCTCCGTTAATCGTTCATAACTGTTGACGCTGCCGGCAATACAAACCGGCGCATGGACACTGGCAACGAATTCCCGGTTCAGGCGTGTTGCGTCGCCCGTATAT
Source organism: uncultured Succiniclasticum sp. (assembly GCF_902793885.1). Classification (NCBI taxonomy): domain Bacteria; kingdom Bacillati; phylum Bacillota; class Negativicutes; order Acidaminococcales; family Acidaminococcaceae; genus Succiniclasticum; species uncultured Succiniclasticum sp. The sequence continues at coordinate 55,170 of NZ_CADBFF010000009.1, read as the reverse complement.
CTGTACCCTAACAGATCAATACCGTAAACTCCTTTTGCTATGTAGGTTTTTGCTTCCTGTATCATGTCTTTCACAGTGCCATCCAAAACGGACGGCCGGCCGGTAATTTTTCCCACAAAGGGCATGTACTTAATATGATTCAGCCTGCAAAATTCATTTATGGAATCCGAAAACGTGGTGCCCAGAAGAAAATCGCAGTTACAGTCAACCGCTTTTTTTGCACCGTCTATGCATTCCTTTTCGCTGTACGCAACTACCTCCAGAAACGTGGTTTTCCCGCAGCTCTTCATATAGCGGAACAGCTTTTTCATTTGTTCCAAAGGCAGCGGTTCTTCTTTGAACCCCCAAAATTTTGCCCTGGAGTTCCTGCATTGATCAAAAATATCATATGCATTATGAACCGTGAGATCATTATGAGTAAGCATGACAATCAATTCCGGCGCGTTTCCCATAATTACATCCTCGTCTTTCTTCAACTGCCGATTTACTGTTTATGATACATCAAACATTTGGGATTTGGGTCATACTCTGTTGTCAATTAAATCTGTCGGGGTAAATCGCTCTCTGTTGTCTGTCAAATCATTTTGAAAATTATCTGTTGTCAATCAGGTCTTTTGGAATCAGGTCGTAATCGTACATTACTTCCGAATGGTTATCTAAAATGAGTTCTTTATTTATAACATCACCTGTTGACCGTTCAATCGTCTCTCTGAAAATTTTGGAAACCCTGAAATACTTTTCCTCTTCTTTTTGAAAATGATGATCTTCCTCAACCAGGGCATACCTCCAGGGGAATTCCGTTTCGCTGCGTAACTCAGCGTGCAGTTTTTCATCATCGCACCAGACATGCAGCTGGATCATCTGATCGGTATTGTTTATAAAACGGTAATCGATGTAATTGTAGCTGATAGAAGTTCCGGTACTGAACGGCACTCTTTTCCCTTCTTCCGGAGCCAGCGCATCGGAATGATGATGGAACTCCGTAACCTGTAAGGGACTGTGTAAAACCATATAATGGATCGTATTTCCCAAATTGCAAAGGCCGCCGCCCAGTCCTGGAATTAATTTATTGTGAATGATGACGCGTCCGTCTTTATAGCCTTTTTTCTTGGTCGTTTTTCCTACCGTGTGCCAAAAGGAAAACATCTCGCCCGGGCGAATCAGCAGACCGTCAATTTTATCGCAGGCTAACCGGATGTTCACGGCCTTATTTTCCTGCAGCCGTAAATCAACGCCTTTGCCCCGTTTTATCAAATTGCAGCTGTAGCCCGTAACCACATTCGGCAGCCATTTTTCGCTTTTTGTTTTGGCAAATTTTATATCACTTAAATAATCCTTGATATGCCGTTTGCAGATTTCCTTTTTTAAAGAAATTTCATAACAAATCGGGTGGATCTCACAGAAAAGCATTTTCTAACAGCCTCCGTTTTTCAAGCCAGAAAAGGCAAAATCGTACTGTATTTTTACTGTATTTTAAATGAACAAAACACTGGTTAATTCATCAGCATGCCCGCCGGACATTTTCTCACCTGACCGGTATTTCTTACCGCTCCGTCTTCAGAATGTCTCCCAACCGGTGCTGATAAACTCCGGTGATTCTGTAAAGCGCAAGAATGATTTTTTCCAGATTGCGCCGGATTCCTATTTTAGTCTCTACTTCAGCGGTCACATATTTTACAAGTATATTGGCTATGCCGCATTTATTAGCGCCGTAAATGTCGATAAAAATCTGGTCTCCGATAAAAAGCGTTTCATTTTTTCGGATGCCCATCATCTCAACAGCTTTCAAATAACATTCCGGATTTGGCTTTTGTGCATCACAAAGGTACAGTGTATCAATATTTCTGATAAACCGTTTCACTCGTTCTTCACTGTTATTGGTTAACAAAAGAGTTTTCAGTCCTGCAGCTTGAATGGATTTAAACAGCGCATCTATTTCTGCTGTTGAATCGGCTCCGTGGGGAACCAACGTCATATCGATATCGAAGATGATTCCTTTGTAGCCTTTTTGCAATAATTTTTTGTAATCGATAGAAAACACACTGTCCACATATTCATAAGGAAACAGCAGGCTGAACATGAAAATACCTTCCTCTTAAAAACGAAATCGCTTTCACTCTAAAGACTTCCCTGAGTGGCAGCGATTTTTGACGCTGTAAGAGCAATAAAAATAACGCTGCTATGGATTATTTAATAAACGTTGCCACGTCGTGCAGCGTTTTCCGCGCCCGGGCCCTGGGGGCTTCCTCTCCGTAACCAAAAGCAAGAGTTGCCACCAGCATGCCGTGTCCCGGATTTTTCTTTTCCAGCCATGCGGAAATTTCCGGATACGCAAAGAAGACATCGCAGATCCACAGGCTTCCGATTCCCAGTTCCTGCGCAGCCAGCAGCATATTTTCAATGGCTGCCGCTACAGACTGCACATTACAGATTTCTGCCACCCGCTCATCTACGGACAGATTATCTGTAAAGTCAATGCCTTTGCCCCGTTCATTGGAGACCAGCACGACCACCGGAGCCTCCCGCATTACATTCACGCTGGTAAAGGCTCCGTTGATAAATTTCATGCTGTCCGGCAAAAACGGCTCGTGGGCTTTCACTTCCAGATTCAGCCCCCGTTCCATGACACGGGTCAGCTCTTCTTTGGCCTCTCCCCGTACCACCGTAAAGTGCCAGGGCTGCCGGTTTTTGGAAGAAGGAGCCGCTATCCCTGCCTCCAAAATTGTGTGCAGGTCCATTTCGGAAATGGGTTCTGATTTAAATTTACGGATACTGCGTCTGTCTTTAATCGCCTTTAATGCAGATACGGAAACCTTCTTTTCGCCATCCTCCATGGTCTCATCCCTCTTTTGCTTTTTTATTTCATTTTGTTAAACAACATGCGGGCATTCTTCGTGGTCTGCTCCGCAATATGCTCAAAACTTGTGCCCCGGACCAGGGCCGCGTTTTTGGCAACATATTCTGTCAGGCTTGGGTCGTTGCGCCGTCCCCGGAACGGTTCCGGAGCCAGATAGGGACAATCCGTCTCCAGGACAAACGACTCTTCCGGACAGGCTGCCAGCACTTCCCGCACCTTCTTGTTATTCTTATAGGTAGATGTTCCGCCAAAGCCTAAATAGTAACCGCGTTTCCACAGTTCCTTCGCCATTTCCAGGGAACCGGAATAACAGTGGAACACCACCTTCAGTTCTTTGGGAACTTCATTCCGGAAAAAGTTCAGGCAGTCGCCGTGGGCTTCCCGGTTATGGATCACGACCGGCAAGTCCAGGGAATATGCCAGGTCGCACTGCTGTTTCAACCGCAGCAGCTGCACTTCCTTCGGCTCGTTTTCCTTCCAATAATAATCCAGCCCGATTTCCCCGATGGCCACCACTTTTGTATGCTCCCGGGCCAGCCGTTCCAGTTCGGCAACGTAGCTTTCGTCTTTGATACCAGCCAGATCTTCCGGATGCCAGCCCACTGCGGCATACACAAAATCATACTGCTCCGCCATGTTGACGGATGCAACGGAAGATTCATACGTGGTTCCCTGGGTGATGACCGCTTCCATATCATTGGCCAGCCGTTCCATCACCGCAGCACGGTCTGAATCAAAACGGTTGTCATCTAAATGGGCATGAGTGTCTATGATACCTAATCTTGACATCTACTTCACTTTGCTCCCGCTCTTAATATTGGGCGCGTCCGCCAGCACCAGATTGCCTTCGCCATCTGACGCCGCCAGCAGCATGCCGTACGACATAATGCCCCGCAGTTTGGTAGGCTTCAGATTCTTAATGACGATAACATTTCGGCCTACCAGTTCTTCCGGTGTGTAATACTGGGCAATGCCGGAAACGATGGTGCGTTCTTCTTCGCCCAGCTGCACCTGAATCTTCATCAGCTTATCCGTTTTAGGCACCCGTTCCGCAGACAGGATTTTAGCTACCCGCAGGTCAATCTTGGCAAAGTCGTCAATGGTAATTTCACCCTCTGCTGCCGGCGCCGATTTTGCCGCGTCACCGCCCCGTGCCGCTTCTAATGCAGCATTCTTCACTTCCGTTGCCGTGCGCACCGCATCGTCCGCCGCCGCGCTGACCCGTGCACGGGCCGAAGCCACCGCCGCTAACACCGCGCCGCCTACTGCTTTGGCTGCATCGCCCGCCGCCGCTACTGCGTCACTGGCCGCATCCGCTGCCGACGTTGCTTTTTTCGCTGCCGCTTCCTTGGCCGCCAGGGCTTTGGCTTTGGCTTCTTCCGCCTTGGCCTGGGCTTCTGCTAAGGCATCGATTTTTTTAGTACCATTCTTTTTCTCTTTTTTATTATTGGCTGCTTTGACCGGTTCCGGATGATACTCTTCATGTTTTCCGGTTTCCGGATTGTACACCTTGCCTGCATATTTTTTGGTGGCACCGATGAGGGTACGACCGTCCGGCAGCACATCAATACGCGGATACAGCGGTTCGCCCTTCACTACTTTGGTGCCGTCGGCAATACCGCCCCACGTTAAATCTTCCAGCAGGTTCTGTTCTTTGCATTCCAGTCCCAGCTGTTTTAAGATTTCCGGCGTAGTTCCCGGAATGAAAGGCTCGATCATCACAGCTACAAAGCGAAGTACTTCCGCCAGGTTGTACAGCACCAGATGCAGACGGTCGGCATCGGCCGGTTCTTTGACCAGCTTCCAGGGCGCCGTGTCATCAATATATTTGTTGGCGCTGGCTACAAGACTCCATACCGCTTTGATGGCGTCATTGATTTCCAGCTTATCCATATGTTCCTGATACGAAACCAGTGTGGCTTCTGTCAGTTTGACCAGATCCGTATCCACATCCAGGGCTACGGCCGGGCAGTTTTTCAGTTCGCCGTCGTGGTATTTTTCCACCATGCTGACCGTACGGTACAGCAGGTTGCCCAGATCGTTGGCCAGGTCTGCGTTGATACGGTTGATGAGAGCGTCGCGGCTGAAGTTGCCGTCACTGCCCAGATTGATTTCCCGCAGCAGGAAATAACGGATTGCGTCTGCTCCGAATTCGTCAATCAGGCCGTTGGGGTCAACCACGTTGCCGATGGACTTGCTCATCTTGGTGCCGTCCACTACCAGCCAGCCGTGACCATACACTTTTTTCGGGATTTCTTCTTCCATGGCCATCAGCATGATAGGCCAGATGATGGAATGGAAACGCACGATTTCCTTGCCCACCAGGTGAATATCTGCCGGCCAGTATTTTTTGAACATTTCTTCATCCGATTTATAACCGACGGCAGTCATGTAGTTCAACAGGGCGTCAAACCAGACATAGACTACATGCTTGGGATCGAAGGGCGCCTTGATGCCCCAGTCAAAGGAAGTGCGGGTTACGCAAAGATCTTCCAGTCCCTGTTTGATAAAGTTGATCATTTCGTTGCGGCGGGCCACCGGCTGGATGAAATCCGGATGCTCGTCAATGTATTGCAGCATGCGGTCCGCGTACTTGCTCATCTTGAAGAAATAGCTTTCTTCCTGCATCTTTTCTACGGGACGGCCGCAGTCGGGGCAGTTCCCGTCCACCAGCTGATGCTCGGTCCAGAAGGATTCACAGGGCACACAGTACCAGCCTTCATAGTTTTTCTTGTAAATGTCACCTTTATCGTAAATCTGCTGCATCACGGCCTGCACCACTTTTTCGTGGCGCTCCTGGGTGGTGCGGAGAAAATCATTGTTGGAAACTTCCAGCCGTTTCCACAAGCTCTGGAAGGTAGCCACGATTTTATCTACATATTCAATGGGCGTAATACCCAGATCTTCCGCTTTGCGCTGAATCTTCTGCCCGTGCTCATCGCTGCCGGTGAGGAAAAAAACATCTTCCCCTTTGGCCCGGTGATAGCGGGCAATGGCATCCGCCACCGTGGTGCAGTAAGCATGACCGATGTGCAGTTTTTCACTGGGATAATAAATCGGCGTGGTAATAAAAAACGGTTTCTTTTCTTTGTTTTCCATGACAAACCCTTCTTCCTTTTATATAGTATGTCTGCCTTGCAGAATTGTTACCTGAATTTTGTCAAACGCTTTAATTCCTAATGCTTATCTCATCGTGTAGAAAAAAGTTCTAACATGAAAATTTATCTACATCTTATATTTTACTCTTTTTCCTGCTCCTGAATCAAGCGGTTATATAAATCCCGTTTGGGAATTTTAAACTGTTTTGCGATTTCACTTAACGCTTCTTTTTTGGGAACGCCTTTTGTAATTTTTTCTTTCACCATGTCCAGCGGGTCTGTGTCACCCACATCGTCCGGCGGTTTTTCTTCCGCCTGGGCGATTACCAGCACAAATTCGCCCCGGGGCGGGTTTTCCTTTAAATACGATATTGCCTGTAAAACACTTCCCCGCCAGAACTCTTCGTGCAGCTTGGTCAACTCCCTGCCGAAGGCCATCTGCCGGTCGCCCCATACTGCCAGAATTTCTTCCAGCACTTCCACGATCCGGTGAGGCGCTTCATATAACACAACGGTCGCGGGAATCTGCTTCCATTTTTCCAGCTGCTCTCTCCGGTTCTTTTTGCTTTTTGGCAGAAACGCTCCGAAAAAGAAAGGCGTGGACGGAAGTCCCGAAGCTACCAGAGCCGTAAGGCAGGCATTGGCACCCGGCACCGGCGTGACGGTGATGCCGTTTTCAATAGCCAGCTGCGCCATGGCCTCCCCCGGATCCGAAATCCCCGGAAAGCCTGCGTCAGTTACCAGCGCTACATTGTTTCCCTGCAGCAGTTCCTGCAGTAAAACAGGTCCCTGCTTCTCTTTATTGTTTTCGTCGTAATGGATCAGCTTTCCCTTAATGGAAAAATGGTTCAGCAGCTGCAGCGTGCGCCGGGTGTCTTCCGCTGCAATTAAATCAGCATCCGTCAGCACCTGCACCGCCCGCGGCGTCATGTCGCCCAGATTTCCGATAGGGGTTGCGACCAAAAATAATGTACCGGACATAAGGTCTCCAAAAACACAGCATAAAAGTTTGAAAATTCTATAGCATGATAAGATTTCGCAAAACTGTTCACGTTTGTGATTCCATGGACTCATGCGCCTGTGGCTTCGAAACTCGGGGCTTCGCCCCTCAAACAGTCTCGCCACCGCGGCGCATTTCATCTCATGGAATTACACAAACGCTCTCAATGTTTTGCTCAATCTTATCACGCTGCTAGTGTTCTTCTAACTTCTAATCTATTTTAATCTTTCTCCATTTGTCTTTTCGCCTGCTCCGTCAGCGTGCCGTCCGCATTATACATAATCAGCGGCGGCAACACTTCTAATCCGTAGCTTCCGTTTTTTACCATTTCCAGCAAAAAGATCCAGGCCGGTTTATCTACGGAAGCATGGACCCACTGAAGTTTTTTAGGCTGCAGGTTATATCTGATAGCCAGTTCCATGGATTCCATGAACCGTTCCGGCAGCTGCACCAGGGCAAAACGCCCCCGACTGTGCAGCGCATAACAGGCGGCCGCAAAAAAATCTTCCAGCACTGCAGTTTTTTCGTGGCAGGCACCGGTTCCTATGGTCCGCTCCCTGCCGCTGTTTCGATACGGCGGATTAGCAACAACCAAATCAAACGATTCTGTCGGGCAAAAACTTTTTATTTCTTTTATATCCCACTCCAGCGCATGAACTTTAGGCGCAAGTTTCTTGGATTCGGGTACAGAGTCGTCTGTCACAGAAACAGCTCCGCGCTTTCGCACTTCTGCTTTCATCTCAGTTGCACCGGTCTCTGCCTCTTCCTGCCAGAAAATCCCGTTCGCCTCCGCACTGCGGTTGAACAGTTCCACCATCCGGGGATTCACATCCAGCCCGGTCACTTCCACCGCGCCCCGGGCTGCCAGATAAAAACTGATAGCCCCGGTGCCGCAGCCTAATTCCAACACTTTCGCTTTGTTGGCCAAATGGGGAAAGTGGGCCAGAAATACGGAATCGGTCGTAAAGGTAAACTCCGCCGGGTCCTGATAAATTTTATATCCGCACCCCGGCAGGTAATCTTCTCTGATTTCGCTCATAGCTTTTTGTAAAAATTATCTTAATTCCAACAGGTATTGGCATTAAGCACAACACTCCATTTTCTTAATCGTCATCCATAGCCTGGGATGCGTCAATCAACTCATCCCACTCCAGCGTCACCACATTATCCGGGGAAAGCTGCACCGTAGCAGTATGTTTGGCTTTGTTTACGGTAGTAACCTTGCCCTTGCCCATACTGGTGGCCACCATGGAGCCCACCTGAGGCGCTTCCGCATATTCCTTCCGGGGCCGGCTTCCTTTTCCTTTTTCTTTGGCATACATATAATCTTCATATTTAAGGCAGCACATCAGGCGTCCGCAGCTGCCGGAAATTTTGGTAGGATTCAGAGACAAATTCTGATTCTTTGCCATACGGATGGAAACCGGTTCAAAATCTCCCAGCCAGCTGGCACAGCACAAAGGCCGCCCGCAGCTGCCGATGCCGCCCACCATCCGGGCTTCATCCCGAACTCCGATCTGCCGCAGCTCGATGCGGGTACGGAATACGGAAGCCAGATCTTTCACCAGTTCCCGGAAATCAATACGACCGTCTGCCGTAAAATAGAAAATGATTTTATTAATATCAAAAGTAAATTCCACATCCACCAGATTCATTTCCAGCCCGTGACGCTGAATCCGGCGCTGACAGATATTGAAAGCCTCCCGCTCCCGTACCTGGTTCTGAATCACCGTTTCCTCATCTTCCGGTGTGGCTTTGCGAAGGATCGGCTTCAGCGGAGCCTTGATCTGTTCTTCCGGAATTTCCCGGGTACCGATGGACACCGTTCCATATTCCATGCCCCGTGCCGTTTCCACAATGACGTGATCCCCTGACACAAATTCGATATCCAGCGGATCAAAATAATATATTTTGCACGTTTTCTTAAAACGGATTCCTACAACTTTTTTCACACTAACCTCCATTCCGCCGCCAGGATTCAGCGGCATAAACCTTCACGAAAGAACTCTTTCATACCGGTCTCCTTTCTGCCAAAGGACAGACCGCCGGGAATACAGAACTCTTTCAAATCATATTATTACAATCTTCCTTCGCAGCATGCATTAATCTTAAAGGTTACATTGTCCAACACACTTTTGGTGTTGGCCCGCCGCACTGCGGCTGCCGCTGCTTCCTGCGCCGCCTCCGAGGCCTGATGGATTCTTCTCTCATCCCATTTTTTTGCTATGGCCTGCAATTGAGGCAACGCATCTATATTAAAAATCTGATTCGATAACCCGCTCTTCACAAACAGCAAGTCCCGCAACAGCAAAACCGTCATTGTCACAAAACGCTGCAGTTGCTCATTGCCACCGGAAGAGGGGATCACATCAGAAAAATAATCTTCATTCAGCAGATAGGTCATGGGCGCCTGCATGGGAAACTCCGCTACAAACTTCAAGGCTGCATTGCGGTAGTCCATGATCCGTTCTTCCCGGAACCGGAGCGCCTGTCCTAACGACCCATCAGACAGATGCGCCAGCAGGTCCGCTTCGGCCTCGGGAATATCTTTAGTCAGTAATGCTTTTTTTGTTTCCTGCACAGACAGCGGCGTAAACCGCACCTGAATCACCCGGGATAAAATGGTGGGCAGGAGACGGCTCACCGACGAAGCCACCAGAATAAAGAACCATTTGTCCGGCGGTTCCTCCAGCAGTTTCAACAGCGAATTGGCCGCTTCCGTATTCATGGTGTCCGCTTCGTTGACAATGCAGATTTTTTGTTTTGACAATGTGGGACCGAACGCGGACTGTTTAATTAAATTGCGGATCTGGCTCACGGAAATAATTTTTGTTTTTTTCTTTTCCTGTTCCTCATCTGTCATGGGGTCGAAGTACAGGTAATCCGGATGAGCGAAGTTGCCGGTTTCAAAGTTCAGCAGGCGGCAGCTTTCACACTGATTGCAGGGCCTATCTCCCTGTGAGGAACCCAGGCACAGAAACGCTCTGGCAAACTCTTTGGCCAGCAGGCATTTGCCGATTCCCTCCGGTCCGTAGAACAACAACGCGTGAGGCCGTTCTTCCCGATTTAAGAATCGTGCCAGGAACTCTTTATTCTGTTTATGTCCTACGATCTGGTCAAACATAGCGCACCTGTAAGAAAGCTTAAAAATATTGGTTAGGAAAAGATATGAGCAAAACGTCGGGAATGATTGCAACATTCCATGAGGTGAAATTCGCCGTTATGGCGAGACTGTTTGAGGGGCGAAGCCCCGAGTTTCGAAGCCATAGGCGAATGAATCCATGGAATAGCAATCATGAACGGTTTTGCGAATACTTTTTCTAACTTAAAAATTAAGTTTATTCCTGTCCGGTTTCTAAAATCCGGCATCCCGTAATATTTTCTGGATTTCTGCCTGCACGGCTTCCGCAGGCTGCAGCGCATGAACCTTTTTAACGCGTTCCGGATCAGCATTCGCCAGCAGTAAAAAACCATCCCGCACTTTTTTCTGGAAGTCCAGACCTTCCTGTTCAAAACGGTCCTGCACGCCCCTGTCCGCCCTGCGCTGCAGCAAAGCTTCCGGCGCGGCGTCCAGCAGGATCGTCAGTTCCGGTTGCACGTTGTCCGCGGCAAATGCACAAAGAGCTTTTACTTTATCAATCTCAACCCCGCGGACAAACCCCTGATACACCATCGTGGAATCCGCAAAGCGGTCACAGAGCACAATTTTGCCCTCTTCCAGCGCAGGCCGGATTACTTTTTCCACATGCTCCGCCCGGGCTGCCAGATATAACAGCACTTCCGTTCTCGGATTCACAGCAGCATCTGCATCCAGCACTACGTTACGGATCCGTTCCGCCAGTTTCGTACCGCCCGGTTCCCGGGTGGTCACCACTTCGTAGCCGCGGTCCAGCAGATACCTGGCCGTCAACTGCAGCTGGGTAGTCTTACCGCTGCCGTCTACCCCCTCCATCGTAATGAAACAACCTTTTTTCATTGCTTTCACATTAAATCCAGCCATAAAACCGGATGTTCCTTTCTAAAAATACTATATCTTTAACACACTGTCATCAGGCAGTGTATTTTATAACGTTTTTACCTGTTAAAGAATTACATTCTTTTCACTCTTGTGTCAGCACCCTCACGGTCTGCAGCGAAGTGTCTGCCGGTCCGCTGACAGGCAGCCCCTGCTGTTTCATCAGACAGCACCATGCAACAATTTTATCTGTAAACCGCTCCCCGGGCAAAATCACGGGGATGCCGGGCGGGTAAAAACTGATTGGCTCAGCACAAATCAGGCCGACTGCCCCGGAAAGCGGGACCGTTTTCTTTTTTCCGTAAAATACGGTACGCATCGGCACGGCAGCTTCTGTTACCGGAATCTCCGCCTGTTGCGCCTTTTCTTTTTCCGCCGCTTCCGTTTCCAACGCTTTGACCTGTTCCACAGATCTTGCTTCCAGCGGATTCTTCACCGGTCGCAGTTTCTGCAATGTTTTACAGATCCGATTCACCGTATCCTGCCACTGCACCGGCGCCCAGTCCGCATACGTCACCAGGAACAAAACGTTCTGCAGATCTACCAGTTCCACCGCGATTTTTTCTTTGCGCAGGGCTTCTCCAATGGTAACACCGCTGACGCCCCACTCTTTCAAATTTATAGTAACCTTTGTACTGTCTAGTGCAGCAATTCCATACTTACCTGCCACGTCTTCCGGACGGATGACGTGCAGCCCCGGAATTTTCGCCAAACTATTGCGCAACATCTGCGCAGCCCGTAACGCATCCTCTAACATGACAGCACCCCGTTCCGCCAGCTGGGCGCGGGCCGCGTCCAGAGAACCCATCAGCAGATAGTTGGGACTTGTCGTAGTAAGCAGGCTCATTACATCCGCCGCGTGACGCAGATCGATACGCGCACCTTTCACCTGCAATAAAGAACACTGGGTCAGCGCCCCTAAGATTTTATGGGTGCTCTGGGCTGCCATATCCGCCCCGCAATGCATGGCAGAAGGCGGAAATTGATCATGAAAACCTAAGTGGGGACCGTGCGCTTCATCCACTAACAGCACCGCGTTATGGGCGTGAGCAATCTCAGCAATCTGTTTTACTTCTGCCGCCATGCCGAAATAATTAGGAGACGTCAGCAGCACTGCTTTTAGACCCGGGCACACCGCAAACGCTTCTTTCACCTGCTCCGGCGTAACCTGCCCCTGCATACCAAACTCTTTTATATATGCAGGCTGAACATACACAGGCACTGCGTCTGCCAGAATCAGTCCGCCTGTCACACTGCGGTGGGCATTCCGGGGAACCAGAATCCTGTCGCCCGGCTGCAGCGCCGTAAGCAACATGGCATGAATGGCGCCCGTCGTTCCGTTCACTGCAAAAAAGCAGGCATCGCTCCCATATAACTTTGCCGCCTCTTCCTGTGCTTCTCTGATACAGCCGCAAGGCGCGTGGATGTCGTCCAGCTCGCTCATGAGGGAAACGTCCATCCGTAACGCAGTGGAACCCAGCAGCGAACGCAGCGGTTCCGCCATGCCCCGGCCGCCTTTGTGGCCCGGCGTATGCAGCGGATACACCTGCTCCTGCAGATAACGTTCCATTGCCTCCACTAACGGTTGTTTCACGACAGTTTCCTCCTTTGGCAGTACTCTTTAGACTATACCACGATTTTAATATATTTAAAACCAGTTTACAAGCGCATTTTTACGTTATTTCTTTTCATAAAACACCGTTTTTTTATGTTGTTTTTCAAAAAGTAGTACGATTTTAGTACGCTTTACTCTTTCATTTTGCGCCGCAACTCTGCCAGCTTATTTTGATAGTCATTAAGTACAGCACGATTCTTTTCAAGATCTGCCGCAACTAATGCCCGGATATAATCAGAAACAGTAACGCCTTGAATATCTGCAAGGGCTTTTACTCCGTCAGCTGCCGCTTGTGGGAAACGCACATTTACTGAAACAGTAGTATCTGCCATTCGTGAACACCTCTTTCAAAATTAGCTTGACTTTATTATACACCTTTGATATTATGATGTAAACAATTTATTTTGTGTAACAGTGTAACAATTTTACATAATTCATATTATCGGACGTAAAATAATTATAACGCTGAAACGCCAGTATTCATGCGGCTTTCAGCGTTTTTTCTTTTATTTTCCTTGCCAAAAATATTATTATTTCTTTGTCTTTAGAAAAAACACACAATAATACAGGAAATGTCCACCACAAAAGAACAAAACAGGCATTTTATTTCATGCCTATAAAATATTTAATGCCGGGCAGCAGCACCGCAAACAGCCCGGCAATGATAAGAAATAGCGAAATGACTTCCAGCTACACGGAAACACATTATTAAAAATAAGCAGCATACCCGCCAGCCGTTCCCCTGCTGCCGCAGGCGTGTTTGTTTATTTCGGCTTGATACTTTATATGCGTGGCTCGTTTTAAACGCGCCTACGGCCATTTTAGAGCGTTGTTTTTTCCGGGCATGTTACAAAACGGATCATTTTTGCAGTTTTCCACAATACCCCTTGTTTGATTCTGCGGTTTTCTGCGTGTCCCTGGCTACCCGGTTTGGATCCAAAAGGCGGTAGCGATCTACCCCGCCCCTGCCTGTAAGAAAGAAATTACCAGCCGGGTAACGTTTCACCGTTCTTTCACCGTTCATTTTTTCTTTGTTCTTTCTTTGTTCGTTGCGAAAAGTCCGCTTGAATACTGGCTTCCGGTCAGAATACTTTTTCGCCCCTTTCCCCCTTTTTTTATAGGGGGTGGAAAAATTCCCTCCGGACGCCGCCCAGCTTCCGGAAAAGTGAAATTCACCGTGCGGATCGTAAAAGGGTATGCCCTCCGATTCGTTACCCTGCCCCCTGGATTAGCAACACCGGGGGGATCCTTTCGGTGTTCTATCGGCGTTCCCTGGAAAAAGACCCGGAAGTACTGGCTTCCGGCTGTGAAAATTATATTCTTTCTTTGTTCGTTCAGTTAAAAGAAAAAGGGCAGCTGCTACGGCTGCCCTTAATCGTATGTAGTTCTGTGTTCCCCTATGAAGTTTTCTACATCGGAAACCAGTTTGGCCATTTCCCGCCTGTCCTGTTCCATTTCTTCATGCACGGCTTTCTTAACTTCCTGCCGGATAAACTCCCGCAGTTCCTCTTTTGCTTTTTCACTTAATGCCATTATATCACCCTCTACCTTTTAGACGCTGCCGCAGCACAAACAGCACAGCAGCCGTGCAGCCTTTCTTCCGCAGGGCCCGGCTGTGCGCCGCCAGTATTTCCTACCCACCAGGCGCAACTGTTTTTAATGCAGGAAAACACTTCCATTTTTACCGGGCCGCCGCTGCTTTTTGCTATAACCCCCGCTGCCAGCATTAAAGGGCAGTACAGCTTTTCCAGGCTATTCATTATCATTCACCCCTTTCAACTCTGTTCTCTTCCACAAGGCCGTAATTTTTTTGGTCAGTTAGGACGGTGCGGACGGTTAGGACGGTAAAAAAACGAAAAACTCTAAAAAAAATCACATATTCCTCAGCATACATATATTATAAAATATATTAATTTTTTTAACTTTTTAGCTTTTCTACCGTCCGCACCGTCCTACACCAGCAGCCATGCTGGTTTAGTATGGTTTTATGTACCGTCCTGTTACCGTCCTATTTTGGGCTTACCGTCCTATTTTTAGAAAATACCATCTTCCGATTCCTTAAAGTCTCCGTAATTTCTTCGCGGCAGCGTGTAATTTTTTTCCATGTTGTTTGTTGGTACTTTTATCCGTTTGTCCCTCGCTGCCATTCCCCGGATTACCCTGGCAACCTGCGCATTTTGCGTTTTGTTCAGCCCTATTTCTTCACATAAATCCGTAGCTGTGACTTGCCGCCATTCTTCCGGCGGATCCCCCCAGGCCAGCAGATCGCGCAGTAGCTGCTCTGTAATAGACTTTCTTTCGTAAAAGTCATTCTGTTTATCAAGCTTTTCAATTTCTTCCTGCGTCAAATAGGCGCGTTCTTTCATATCAAAAGCCAGGTACATAACATATCCCCACAGCTGATTCCTGGGGAAACTGTCGTCCAGGTTTATATTTTGTACGGCAATGGGCCAGTAACGCCTGTTACCTGTATGATCCTGCAAAAATTCACTGCCGTTCACCGTTCCGATAAAAATAGTTTTCCGGGGAAATTCTATTGTATCGCGTGTATAGGGCAGCCTGATCGCGTCCTTTGGCTGTGTAATATATTGCTTTAATCGGTCAATTTTTTGATAACGCATTGTGTCCCTAAATTCGCCCAGTTCTATGATCCAGTAATGGGCGGCTTTTAACAGATCGTCTTTTACCGTCGGATCTATTGACATTTCATGCGCCCATGTGGAAACAGGAAGCAGCAAATATTTAAAGCGTGTTTTGCCAATTCCCTGCCGCCCCTCTAAAATCAGCATACCCTGCGCCGTAAAGCTGCCGTCATTGAACGCAATACGCACTGCCGATATTAACCACAAGCGCAGCAGCCTTTTACAAAATTCCGCGTCCTGGACTGATGTTTCGTCTAATTCAATAAGCCGGAAAAGCCTGTCTATATAATCGGTTTGTCCGTCCCATTCCTGGCGGCACTGGGTAAGATAATCGCAAACCGGGCTATATTTGTTCCTTTCAGAGATCAGGCCCAGCAGATCAATAAGATCCTGCTTCCCTATACCCAGCCCCCGCCTGTGCGCTTCCTGCCGCAGTGCCGCTACAACCGCGTCAAAAGATAAGTTATACAGCCCGGTAAAATCAACTGTCTTTGTCACTTCATTAAAACGCGCCGTAACACCCAGCCGCTGCAATAAGTATTCCACGTTTTTCCGGGAATATTTAACAGGCATAACACTCTTGCCTTTTGTCATTACGTCCGGCCATTGCATTTTCAATGCTTCCGGATCGTAGCATGTTCCGTCCCAGGACTTGAGCGCGGTTTTTATCGTTGCGTCCTGGTAGTCTTTCCGCTGCCATTTTTCCCGCTTACCCAGCGCGGAAAGGCTGAAAAACTGCCGCATTTTTTCCGCGTCCCCATGACAATAGAACGGAAGCAGATTCATAAGGGCCTGATCCGCTTCACTGTGGCTCGGATAATCTGTTGTGTCCCCATGGTCAAACAGTTTTATAAACAAATCCCCGCTTTTGCTCTGCCGGGCAACGCTGGCAAGGTCTAAAAGTAGCAGGGCCGTTTCGTCAGTATCTTCCTGCGTGGCCACTTCCTGCCCCGGTGCCGCTGCCTGATCTGCTGAAATATACTGCCTATAAAAAGCATTGATCCGTTCCTGATCTGCCCGGATCGGCTTATCCCGGTACACATTCCCGGTCATTACGAAATAGCGGCCTGCGTCATATATTTCAAAATTGCCAGTTTTGTTTTTACTGCCCGGCACTTTTCCCTTTAAGATAATATGTAACCCGCTGCCGCTTGTGGAAATTTCTGTATAACTGTCAAGATTTTCCACAATGGCCGCCGCTGCCGTGGTCAGCGTTCCTTGCGCGTCTATACAATGGTCAATGTCAACCCCTACAAACCCGCTGCCGCCGAACATAAAGCCAATACCGTCATATCGTAGCAACGCCTGGGCCGCTTCGTTAAAGCTGCGCCATGTGTCAGGCTTGTTTGATTTTGCCCGGCAGCCTGTCCCTGGATCATACGGCATTTTTTTCCTGTGTACTACCCAGTTCGGCAGGGCTTTCATTTCTGCCGGGATACTGTTATAGTTTTGTGTCATAGCACCAACCCCCTATTAATACGGCTGCGCTGGCCAGCACGGTAATACTGGCCAGCGTTTACCTTTTAATTCTTTTTCTGTTCAGCCTTGCGCCTGGATCTTTCAACCTTGCGCCTGGCGGCCCTGTTTAGAGTAACTTGCGGATCTATTTCCGGTGTCCATATCCCCCTACGCCCGCCAGTTTTTACCCCTTTATAAAACTGTGCAAACTTTTTCATTAAAAACCTCTTTCCAGCTTGCCCTGCCGCTTCTGCAATGATATAATGAATCAGGCCCTTTTATCGTGGTGGATAGTCGCGGCCTGCCCTGTCTGCGTTGGCGCGCTGGCGGGGCTTTTCTTTTGTTCCCCGTAGGCTATTAACAGAGCCGCCGTTACTACCGTGCGTTGATCTTCTGTTAAATCCTGCGGGCCGTCCGGTGCAGGTACTTTTGTATTCGCTAATTCGTCCTGGATATAGCGCAGGACTTTCTGTGTTTCCAGCAGGTATTCCGGCGTGATCCTGTTTAACATTTCTTGAAAATTAGTATCTGTCATTTTATTTTTACCCCCTTTATAAACTCA
This sequence comes from uncultured Succiniclasticum sp., assembly GCF_902793885.1. NCBI lineage: Bacteria > Bacillati > Bacillota > Negativicutes > Acidaminococcales > Acidaminococcaceae > Succiniclasticum > uncultured Succiniclasticum sp. The sequence continues at coordinate 37,923 of NZ_CADBFF010000009.1, read as the reverse complement.
ATACCCACAAGGCAGGACTGCGCACGGCAGTGTTACGCCTTGCAGTTCCTCACAAGGCAACTCTACACACGGCAGCGCAACGCCCTGTAATTCCTCACAAGGCAGGATTGCGCACGGCAGCGCAACGCCTTGCAGTTCCTCACAAGGCAACTCTACACACGGCAGCGAAACACCCTGCCGGGATTGTCTGCGCTGCCGTTTCGTTTTACGCCGTTCTCTTTCCATGTGTTACACCTCTAACTTTCTTTCAAAAAACTTACGGTTTATCTTGCCCCGGATCGTCAGCTTGCCTTGGGCTTTTAATTCCGTGTTCCATTGCCGGATCAGTTTATAGGCCATGCCGATTTTTACGCCCAGCGCGGCGGCGACTTCCGGCGCGTTCATCATGTACCTTTCATCTGTCATTGCGTTTTACTCCTTTCCCGCTGCTTGTTGGCGCAGGCAGCGCGTTATTTTTTGCCCCTGTGGTGGATTTCTGCTGGCCTGCCCGGTCATTCTTTTAATAAGTCTTTAGGCGCAACACCCAGCACTTTAGCAAGGCGGCCCAGCGTTTTAGCGTTCAACCTTGCGTCGCCTTTTGTGATCCGCGCTTGGGTAGATCCGGAAAGCCCGGCTTCCACAGCAACGGCAGAAACGCTTTTGCATTTATCCGCGCAGGCCAGGTAAAACTTCTTTGAATCGATCACCATTTGCATATTGCTTTCACCTCGCTTTTCTTATGTACAAACTGTACTGCTATAAATATGATACAGTACAGGCTGTACAATGTCAATAGAAAAATAGACAAATTTTACTTTTCATTGCATTTTCTGGACAGATAGTGTATAATGTCATAAATCAATGAAAGCGGTGATTTTATGAATTTTGCAGAGCGTTTGCGCTTTTTAAGAGAAAAAGCCGGCTTGTCGCAGGCCGCTTTAGCTGCTAAAATCGGTATCAAGCCCAACGCCTATAACAAAATTGAAACAAGAGGAACACAGCCGGGCCCGGAAATGCTTATAGAATTAGCTAAGGCCCTGGGCTGTTCCGTTGATGATCTTGTGGGCTATGTAGCACCCGCAGAAGAAGAACGTATTTTTAAAGCCCTATCTAAATGGGGAATAGTTATTGCCCCTGCAGATGAAGCGGGGCTTTATATTGTTAGTTATCCGGCAGAAGATAAAAATACCAGCTGGAAATTATCTGTTGATGAAATTATCAAATACTATAAGGCCACTCTTGAAGATGATTTCATCAAAACAAATTTAGCTAAACAGTTTACCCTGGAAGTGCTTCTCAGCTGATAATCGCATAGAATAACGCCGCCCCTGGCGCGCCAACACCGGGAACGGCAGCGAATAAACATAATAATATAATCTATCCACCACGATTAAAAAAGCCGCCTGTTATGCCAAAAACAGACGGTCAAGGGCTTTTTTATATGCCCGGAAAGGACACCATGCCAGTAAAATCTTATAAGGACAGGAACGGAAAAACAAAGTATTACGCCGCCTTTTATTATTCTGATTACACCGGGCAGCGTAAAAAGAAAAAGAAAGAGGGCTTTACCACAGCAGCGGCAGCGAAACAGTTTGAAAAGGATTTTACAGAGCAACACTCCGGCAGCAGTGATATTTTATTTAAAAACCTTGTGGAAAATTACCTTGCAGACTGCGCCCAGCGGCTCAAGGCCACCACGCTTTTACAAAAACGAATGATATTTAAAACTTATATAACGCCTGTTTTCGGCAGCTATCCGCTGGCAGATATTACGCCCTTGTTCGTGCGAAACTGGCAGAACGAATTGTTAAAGCGGGATTTAAAGCCCCGGTATTTACGCGCTATAAATGTTCAGCTGGCCGCCGTTCTGAATTACGCCGTTAAATACTACGGCTTGCAGCGCAACCCGGCAACGCTTGCCGGAAGTATCGGAACGCCGAAACAACAAAAAGTGATCCAGTTTTACACGCTGGATCAGTTCAGGCAGTTCCTGCCATTCTTGCCGGAAAAATACCAGCTTGTATTTAAGATACTGTTTTTTACCGGGCTGCGCATTGGCGAATTGCTGGCTCTGACGGTAAAAGACTTTGACAGTGCCGCCGGAACGCTGGATATAAATAAAACCTTTTCGGATAAACTGAAAATCACCCAGCCGCCCAAAACGCCAAAGTCAAAACGCATTGTCACGCTGCCGCCGTTCCTGATCCGGGAGATCAGCGACTACATCGCCAGCAAGTTTTATGAACCCCAGCCCGGAGAACGGCTTTTCTTTTGGCTTGCTGGTAAAGAAATACTGCGGTACACCGCAAACAATGCAGCAGCAGCGGCAGGGCTGCCACGGTTACGGATCCATGACTTCCGGCACTCACACGCCAGCTTGCTAATCAATTTAGACTTTCCGCCGCTGGTAGTCAGTGAACGTTTAGGACATGAAAGCGTAAAAACTACACTGGAAATATATAGCCACCTTTACCCGGATAAAGCCGCCAGCGTTGCGGAAAAACTGGAAAAATTAAAAATGTAGTACGATTTTAGTACGCAATAAAGCCGCCAACCCGAAAAACACAGGGCTGACGGCTTCTTTTTTGCAGTACTCTTTATTTTACCATATTATAGGAAAACATCCAACATTCATTTTCTTCATACACAGGTTACGATACTCTTTTTTATGCAAAAATCTGTATCATTCCCAAATTTTTCATAAATTCTTTTATAAACTTTATAAAATATATTGACATAAGAAAAAAAACGATACTATACTATAAGAAGTTTTAAAAAAGTATTTGCAAGGAGCGTATCATGGCAGACAAAAAGAACCCTTCTCAGGTTAACGACAAAGCAAGAGAAATCATTGAAGAAAGCCGTAAGCAAAGCAATGGCAAGCAGTTTATCCTTTGGATGGCCGCGCTGGTAATCGGTGGCGCACTGGGTTGGATGAACAATCCCTCCCTGAACGAGCTGTTCAACTTTATTGCTACTATCTTCACCCGCATGTTCCAGTTCATCGCCGTTCCCACCATTGCGCTGGCAGTCATCACCACCCTGTCGGCATTGGGCGCCAAAAAAGATACGAAGCGTATCTTCGCTCATACGCTGGTTTATACATTACTGACCACCATCTGCTCCGCAGCCGTAGGCCTGGCTTTATATCTCTGGATCGCCCCGGGCAACCTGCCTGCCGATGTGGTAGGTGCAGGCGCGGCGCAGGTACCCCAGAATTTAGGCAAGCTTTCTTACTACGACCACTTTCTCTCCGTAGTTCCCAATAATATTTTATATCCCTTCCTGTCCGGCAACGTGCTGTCTGTGCTGTTCATAGCCGCCGCCGTGGGCCTGGCCCTGGCTTTTATGCCGAAAACAGAAAACCGGGACGTTTTGCTGAAAGGCATCAACGGCCTGCAGGAAGTTTTGTTCACCCTGATCCGCGCCATCCTGTATGTACTGCCGGTTGGCATTTTAGCGTTTGCCGGCCAGCTGGCCGCCCAGATTGAAGCCGGCGTCATCGTAGGCGCGCTGGGCAAATACACAGCGGTTGTCATCGGCGGCAACCTGCTCCAGTTCTTCATCGTACTGCCGCTGTTCCTGCTGGCCCGGGGCCTGAACCCGGTGGATATCATGAAAAAGATGTCCCCGGCCCTGGCAGTTGCACTGTTCACGAAAAGTTCTGCCGCCACCCTGCCGGTAACCCTGGCTTCCGCCGAACAGAATGTAAAAGTCAACCCCCGGGTATCCCGCTTCGTGCTGCCCATCTGCACCACCATCAACATGAACGGCTGTGCCGCATTCATTCTGGTCACTTCCTTATTTGTGATGCAGAACTCCGGCATGAACCTGACCACAGACGCCATGATCTCCTGGCTGTTTGTAGCGGTGCTGGCCGCCATCGGCAATGCCGGCGTCCCCATGGGCTGCTACTTCCTGACCCTGTCCCTGATGAGTTCGGTAGGCGCGTCCATCGGCATCATGGGCGTTATCCTTCCGATTTATACGATCATTGACATGATTGAAACCGCAGAAAACGTGTGGTCCGACTCCTGCGTCTGCGCCATGACCAACAAAGACCTGAAAGGCGTGCTGGAAGAAGACTGAGAAGCAAACATTAAAAAGCAGAAAGGCGGAATGCAAATGAACAAAAATCACATGAAAAAACTTTTCGCACTCCTGTTAGCAGCCGCAGCGATGCTGACATTCACCTCTGTTGCACAAACATGCGGCACAGGGAAAGCATCCCAAAAGATCGAATCTTTCGAGATTGTCACGCTCCGCCTGAGCGGCATGCGGTTTACCACCGAGTATGAAATTGTAATGAAAGGCAAGGATGCCGAAGTCGTTGAATACGCAATACGGTATAATAAAAATGAAGATAAGCGCGTGCCCGAGAGACAAACGGTGTGCAGCGCTGACAAGATACTGAAACTGTTGAATGACTGCGAGCTTGTTTCCTGGGATGGCTTTCACGGGAAACACCCGAAAGACGTTAAGGACGGAATCATGTTCTCTCTCCAGGCCACCGTTAACGGCGACAGGAAAATCAGGGCGGAAGGCTCGGAAAACTTTCCGAAACATTTCCGGGAACTGAGGGACGGACTGCACGCCATCCTCAGTCAAAAATAATTTATTAATTTTGTATGAAGCAAAAAACGAAAAATAAAACAGCTAACACAATCAAAGAGCCGGACAACAAAATTGCATGTTGTCCGGCTCTGATTCTATTTATTCTTGCTTACCTCTTTCAAACAGCTTTTCAAACTGGCGCATTGTCATAGGTTTGTAAAAGAGATAACCCTGCATCTCGGTACATCCCTGGCTCTGGAGGAAACCGGCCTGCTCAACCGTCTCAACCCCCTCGGCAATCAGTTCCATCCCCAATGACCGTACCATCTGTATCATATGACTGATAATGATACGGGCTTTTTCCGCATCGCCTTTGTTTGTCAGAAAACGAAGATCCAGCTTGATGCGGTTTACCGGCACTTCTTTGAGCATATTCAGGGATGAATAACCGCTGCCAAAATCATCCATCTCAACCTTGAATCCGCACTCTCGCAACGTTTCCGTCGTACTGATCAGCAGGTCCGGATTCTCGGCATAGGCCGTTTCGGTAATCTCGATCCGCAGCTGGTCAGGCGTCAGGCCATAGGTTCGGATCAGATTTTGGAAATGACCGGCAAGATCCCGGTCCTCACGAACATCACAGCGGGACAGGTTTACCGAAACAGACTGACGGATCCCCTGTTCATTCCAGCGGCGCAGGTCCTGGCACACCCTTTCCCAAACGAAACTATCCAAATCATAAATGAGACCGGTTTTTTCCAGCGTGCAAATAAAATCTGCAGGCTGCAGACAGCCCAGTTTGGTATGAGCCCAGCGGCAGAGAGCCTCTGCACCGATGATTTTCCCAGTTGCATAATCAACCTGGGGCTGATACCATACTTTGAGATCTTCCGACTGAATGGCAGCAGGCAGGTAATTGATCACTTCCGCAACATGTTTTCCTTTTTCCCACTGCTCCGGATTATAAAACGCATAATCGACGATACGGCTGCCCCGGACTTTTTGCTCCGCCACACGGGCATAGTCCAACATGCGGTCTACATCAATATTCCGGAAGTCCTCCGGCGTCAGCACATAAATCCCGCTGCATATCTGAACCTGCGTTTCCCTTCCCTGGTTGATGAAATAGTTCTGCACCGGATCGAGCACGTTCTTCTTATCCAGTTGCATCTTCTCTTCGCTCTCAATAGCACGGAGTACAACAAAACGATCGCTGGTGATCCGACCCATCGCTTCTTCATCCGAAAGATACTCCATGGATTTGTCCGCCCAGAATTTAAGAAGCTCGTCCCCGGCCTCCCGGCCAAGGCTGTCATTGATAAACTTGAAGTCCCGGATATTGTTATAAGAGAGGAAATACGGCGTATCCGGATGCGCCCGCAACAGTTCCTCTACCCGCTTTCGGAATCCGCTCACACTGAGCAGTCCGGTCAGCGGATCGTGATCCACCAGCCTGTGCAGCCTCTCCTCCTGTTCCATGCGGAGCGCGCGTTGTTTCTGCACGAAAATTACAATCAGGGAAGCCAGCAGGAGTACTGCCAAAAGAATGACAAGTCCGTATTCATAAAGGTAATCGAAAATGTTATACCGGTACAGCCTCCTAGACGTGTAATCCAGAATAATAGCCCGATGACGCATATCGCTCAACGCAGCGATGCCGCTGTTCAATCGTTCAATAATCGCCCTCCCTTTCGGAGTATCCAGCGTGCCGGCCCGGAAATCTACAGAAAACACGGCCGCAGGCTGAACTGCCAGATTAGAATAGGAAGGTTTCTGTAACACATAACTCCAGACATAGGAATTATTCAACAGAGCGTCGATCTTCCCTTCACGCAGTGCATCCACGCTCTCATCCATCGTCTCATACATGGTAATTCGAATGCCCGGATACATCTGGTGTATCGTTTCTATGACGCCGCCAAGAGAACGAAGCATGCCGACCCGGAGCTTATTCAGCGGTGGTATTTCATGCTTTTCTCTGGTAACCAGAGTAAACGGGGTCTGCATAAACGGATCCGAAACAATGCTCGGATGTCCGGAGCTGCCGGTGATAGCACTGCCGAAAGGCAGAACCAGATCGTATGATTTATTATCCAGCGCGTCCTTCAGGTTCTTTTCCTTTACAAACTGAAAGGTAACATGATACCCTGTCTTTGCCGCAGCGGACCGCATCAGATCCACGCCAATACCTACAATCTCGTTCGTCTTGGGATCCTGATAAAAAATCGGGCAGCGATTCGCAGGAATCCCTACCGTTAACGTCTCGCCGTCCTCTTTACCGGAAGCGGCTGACGAGGTTGCAAAAACGCAGAACAGCGAAACAAAAACACACAAAAGAGAGGCTAGCCATCGTTTTGAAATACCTGTTTCTTTCATAGCTGACACCTCTCCTGCCATCGGTTCTGATAAAAAACAAAACTTTAATAAAGTAACTTTAAGTTATTGAAAAACAACTGATGCATCAACAGTTACATCTTATTATAACAAAACTTCCATGGAAATGAAAGACCGTGAATCATTATTGGCAACAAAGCGAACAAAATGAAAACCTCCGGTACATTATCAAAACTCTAGAGAGTTTCGAGAATTACACAAAACTCATGCTCAAAACTCAGCAGTTTTGAACCAAAAAGACCTGAAACAATACAGGTTAAAAGGCAATAAAAAAGGCGCGTTAGAGTCGCTGCAAATGCGATAACCACGCGCTTTTTTAAACTTTTACAAACCTGTAAAAATTGTGCTTTTCGATGGTGGAGATGAAGAGGTTTGAACTCTCGACCTTACGGATGCGAACCGTACGCTCTCCCAGCTGAGCTACATCCCCACTAAAAGATTACTCTACTATATTACGCCAACTTGCAAAAAAAAGCAAGAGGAAAATCAGGGTACGCGTTAAAAATTACAGCGCCGGTTTGAAGGCGAGGGAAAGGATCAGTAAAATGACCGGCTGATGCAGCAAATAGACCAACAGCGAATGCTGCCCCAGCGTTTCCAGCACGGGAATGCCTTTTGTAAAAACAGCAGGCAGACCGGACAATCCTTTTGTCTCTCGCTTTTGAAGAAGATTCCGGCAAATAAAATACCCTTTTATAAACAAAAAGTACCAGGGAATAAAAGAAAAATAGTCTGCGGAAGAAAAGTTTTTATCCTGCAAGCCCAAAAAAGTTCCCAGCATTCCATGCTCGTACAGAAAATCCGGAAGCCGGCAGAGAATTATATTTTCAAAGCCAAGATTTCCTTCATTGATGTTGCGAAAAATGAAAAGCAGGATAGTGCTGCAAAACAGCCCCGCTTTTGCCGGAATCTTTCGGAGCAGCGGATCCAGCCAGGCAGTCAGCATGATGGAAAAACCCAGAAAGAACAGTACGCCGAAGATGATTTTTGACTCCGGCGCAAAAACCAGAGTTGCTGCTGTCACCAATAAACCGGAAGCCATGATAACCAGGCCCCGTTTGCAGACAGAGGACAAGTTGCGTTCATCCCGTTTCAGTCCCTGGCAGAACCCGCTGACAAAAATAAACAGCCAGCAGATGCTCTGTTGCCAGAGATATCCCTGGGTTTTCATGAACCAGGGCCAGTCGAACCCGTACATGTGCACCAAATCCCAGCAGATATGGTACAAAATCATGCTCACCAGAGAAAAACCCCGCAGCGTGTCCAGTAATCGATAACGCATGAAACTCTTCCTACCCTTTACATCTTTTTGTATAATTAATTTATGTAATTATATCACAATCCTCCAAGAATTGTGTAAGTAAACGACAGAGTAACGCAATGCCGATGTAATAAGTTTGTAAAACAGAAACTGAAAACGACAGCGCCTTCCGCCGAAAACGCTGTCGTTCTGATTTACAATTTTTTATTTTGCCATCATCCGTGCGATCTGCTGAGCTAACGCAGCCGGATCGTCCGGAATCATGCCGTCCAGCAGCAGAGCCTGGTCAAAGAGCAGGGCGCAGAAATCTTTAAAGTCTTGACTGTCCTTGCCTTGATCGTGGGCTTCCTGCAATTTGGCAAACAGTTTGTGTTTCGGGTTCAGTTCCAAAATACGCTGGGCCTTGAACATGGGCGCATTGGCCATGGCAAAAGCCTGCTCCATGGCAAAGCTGGGGCCGTATTCCCCGGCCACCAGGCAGACGGCGCTGTCCTTCAGCCGGTTGGTCAGCTTCACTTCGTTGACTTTTTCTCCCAGCACTTCCTTGAAATCTTTCAGCAGGGTCTCATTGTCTTTGGCGATGTCTTCCGTTTCTTTCTTGCTGGTTTCGCTTTCCACGTCTCCCAGATCCAAATCGCCCCGGCTCAGGGACTGGAACTTTTTGCCTGCGTATTCCTGCAGCGCTTCCAGGCAGAACTCGTCCACCGGATCCAGCAGGAACATCACTTCAAAACCTTTGTCCTTCACCGCTTCCATCTGGGGCAGGTGTTCGATGGCCTCTTTGTCTTTGCCAGTTGCATAGTAAATGGCCTTCTGGCTTTCCGGCATGCGGTCCGTGTATTCCTTCAGGGTACAGAGTTTGCCTTCCTTGCTGGTCATGAACAACAGCAAATCTGCCAGCTGGTCCTTTTTAGTGTCCGGATCGTACACGCTGTTATATACGCCGGCTTTTAAGGAACGTCCATACTCGTTCCAGAATTTTTCATATTTTTCCCGTTCTTTGGCCAGCATATCCGCCAGCTGCTTCAGGATATTTTTCTCCAGGTTGCGGCCGATCACTTTGATGGTGTGGTTCTGCTGCAGCAGTTCCCGGGAAATATTCAGGGACAGGTCCGGGGAATCCACCAGGCCTTTGACGAAGCGCAGGTAGTCCGGCAGCAAGTCTTTGCATTTTTCCATAATAAATACGGAACGGGAGAAGAGCTGCAGGCCCGGTTCATATTCCTGGAAATACAGATTGGCAGGCGCCTTGCCCGGAATGTACAGCAGCGCCGTGTATTCCACGGTGCCCTCTGCCCGGGTGTGGTAATACCACATGGGGTCTTCCCATTCGTGGAACTGGTGCTTGAAGAATTCGTTGTACTCTTCCGCCTTGATGGAACTCTTGTTCCGTTTCCACAGCGGGGTCTGGGAGTTCAGGGTCTTGTCTTCTGTTTTTTTAATAGGCGGTAGTTTGTCGTCGATGTCACCCTTGTCGTTGCGGGCCGGTTCTTCTGTGGTTTCTTCCATTTTAATAGGATAGCGGATGTAATCGGAATATTTTTTCACCAGGCTTTCCAGTGTCCAGTAACTGGTCATATCCTGTTCCGCCCCTTCGCCTGCATAGGCTTCGCCCAGCTGCAGGGTGATGCTGGTGCCGTGTTTTGCCACCTCGCAGGGCTCGATGGTGTAGGTGCCGTCAGCAGCAGACTCCCATTTCCAGCCGTCCTTTTCCCCGGCCTTGCGGGTAATCAGGGTGACTTTATCCGAAACCATGAACGCGGAATAGAAACCTACGCCGAACTGACCGATCAGGTCTTTGGTGGTAGCGTCGGTCTTCGCTTCTTTGCCGGCTTCTTCCTCTGCCTTTTTCGCAATCTTGTTGGCTTCTTCCAGTTTTGCCAGAAACTCTTTCGTACCGGACTGGGCGATGGTGCCGATGTTTTTGATTACTTCTTCTTTGGTCATACCAATCCCGTTATCCGTAATGGTAAGGGTTTTTGCCTTTTCGTCCGGAGTCAGGCGGATCACAAACTCGCTGTCCCCTTCCAGCAGGTCACTATGGGTGAGGGATGCAAAACGCAGCTTGTCGATGGCATCGCTGGCGTTGGAAATCAACTCACGCAGAAAAATCTCGTGGTTGGTGTAAATGGAATTAATCATTAAGTTCAGCAGTTGTTTGGTCTCGGCCTGAAACTCAAACTTTTCTTTTTCATTTTCCATGGTAGTTACAGCTCCTTTTTATTTTTAAATAATTATAAACAAAACAGTAATGCACTACATCGTTGCAAAACAAACGTGGTTCAGCAAACAGTTTGCTGCAAAGATTCGTTGGCACTCTTTTATACAGAGTGCCAACCAGCACAATTATAATACCACTCTTTTTACAGAAAGTCAAAAAGTCAATTGATATTTCACAAATATTTTTGGATTTAATGAAAAGAGGGTTTTCTAATTCTTTATCGAATGTTATACTTATTATAACTTATATCATAATTCTTGAAGAAAGGAGGACGACAGCCTGATATGGAAAAAAAAATGCAGCTCCTTGTGATTGTTCCACCAATGACTTTATCCACAGAATTTATCGAAAAGCTTTCTAATGCATTTACCGTATTTACTATGGATAACGAAGAAGATGCCTACCGGTTCTTAATTCAGCGTACCGCAAATATTTCAGCTGTGCTGCTTGATCTTGATCTGGCGCGGCAAAGCAATTTTTCGTTTGTGGATAAAATCAGTATGGATAAACTGTTCACTTCCATTCCGGTTATCGCCCTTTCTCCCAGACTTCCGAATCAGGAAGATATTGATTGCCTGAAACACGGTTTTTCGGAACTGCTCACGCCTCCCAATGAATGGGAACTTTTGGAAAAGCGTATCAACAATGCTATACGCGCCAAAGACTCCCTCACCTTTAACGAAATTGTCAGGATGCTGCAGCAACTTCCTTCTAATATTTTCTGGAAGGACACGGAAGGCCGCTATGTATTCATGACCCATTACTGGCGCCATATCAAACAGGATGATCCCCACTGGACCCTCCGCGGCAAAACGGATATGGATATCCGTAAGGATAAGCACAATGCAAAAATCGCCATGGAGGCAGATAAAAAAATCCTGACTACCGGGCAGGGGACCGACTATGTCATTGAAGAAAATTATGATGGCGTACAGGAATTTCTGCAGCTGATCAAACGCCCTACCTATGATGAAAAAGGAAATATCAACGGCATCATCGCCCTGATCAATGACGTGACAAAACAGCGCCTTCTGGAACTGGAACTGGAAAAGCGTTCCAGAACCGACGGCCTCACCGGCCTGTTGAACAAAAGCGCCACGGAAGAACTGATCCGCATGATGCTGCTCAATTATTACAAAGATAATAAAGAAAACAGTGCGTGTGCGCTGATGATGATTGACATAGATAAATTCAAGACTATCAATGACACGTTGGGTCATGCCAAAGGTGATATCGTTCTCAGCGCTATCGGCGATATAATCAAGAACACCTTCAAGGGCATGGACGTGGCCGGACGAACCGGCGGCGATGAATTCATGGTGTTCTTACGGGACATCGAAAAACCGGATAATGCACTGCATTTGGCTGAAAGCATCGAAAAAAAGACAAATCAACTGATACTCCATAAAGATATATGTGCTTACGTCTCCGTTTCCGTTGGCATCGCCATGTTCCCCGAACATGGGAAGACTTTTGATGATTTGTACCATGCGGCGGACAAGGCATTATATTATGTTAAGAATCACGGGCGAGCCAATTGGAAGATGTACACGCCGGAAATGGAAAAAGAATAGGAAACGCAGAACCGATTAAACATTGAATCATCCACTAAGCGATTGCGGTTGAATGAAACCTGCAGCTTAGTGGATTTCTGTTTTCTATAAAACCAGCAGCCGATAAGGCGTAAGCAAAACGTCATGAGTGTTTGCGATATTTCATGAGGCGAAATTTGCCGTAGCGGCGAGCTGTCTGAGGGCGAAGTCCGAGTTTCGAAGCCGCAGGCAAATAAGCCCATGCAATAGCAAACAGGAATGGTTTTGCGACGGCCTTACCGGCTGCTGGTTTTTATTCTTACAGTATATCTATCAATTCTCCTGCCAGCGCCTTATTAATGCTGCGTACGGCACAGAATTTGCCGCACATACTGCAGGTGTCGCTGTGGTCGTCTTCCGGCGCCCGGCTGGCACGGACGGCTTTGGCAGTTTCCGGATCGATCGCCTCTTTCCACTGAGCCTCCCAGTCCAGTTTGCGGCGGGCTTCTGCCATCCGGTCATCCTGTTCCCGGGCGTGAGGAATGCCTTTGGCAATGTCTGCCGCGTGTGCCGCAATCCGGCTGGCGATGATGCCCTGTTTCACATCTTCCACGTTGGGCAGGGCCAGGTGTTCTGCCGGCGTCACATAACACAAAAACGCCGCGCCTGACATAGCGGCCACGGCCCCGCCGATGGCTGCCGTAATGTGATCGTAGCCCGGAGCGATATCCGTAACCAAGGGTCCCAACACATAAAAGGGCGCGCCTTTACAGATCGTCTGCTGTACCTTCATGTTAGCCGCAATCTGATCCAACGGCACATGACCCGGACCTTCCACCATGACCTGCACATCCTTTTCCCAGGCCCGCTGCGTCAATTCGCCTAACCGGACCAGTTCTTCAATCTGGCATTGGTCCGTGGCGTCCGCCAGACAGCCGGGACGGCAGGCATCCCCCAGACTGATGGTCACATCATGTTCCCGGCAGATATCCAGAATTTCATCATAGTATTCATAAAACGGATTTTCCTCTCCGGTCATGCTCATCCAGGCAAAAACCAGACTGCCGCCCCGACTCACCAGATTCATTTTACGCTTGCCGGCCCGGATCTGTTCAATGGTTTTACGGGTAATACCGCAGTGCAGGGTTACAAAGTCCACCCCATCTTCTGCGTGCAGGCGCACCACGTCAATGAAATCTTTGGCCGCCAGCGTGTTCAGGTCCCGCTGATAGTGAATCACCGCGTCATACACCGGTACGGTACCGATCATGGCCGGGCACTCCCGACATAATTTCTGCCGGAATGGCTGCGTGTTTCCATGGCTGGACAGGTCCATGATGGCTTCCACTCCCAGGTTCACGGCGCTCATGACTTTTTTCATTTCAATATCATAATCCTTGCAGTCCCGGCTGACGCCCAGGTTCACATTGATTTTGGTTTTCAGCATGCTGCCGATTCCATTAGGGTCAAGGCTGATATGCAACGGATTGGCAGGAATGACAATCGTACCGTTGGCCACCCGTTCCCGGATAAATTCAACAGGGCGGTCTTCTTTCGCCGCTACAATGTTCATCTCCGGTGTAATGATATTTTTTCGGGCGGCTTCCATTTGGGTGTAATACTTTTTTTTCATTTTTACTTTATCCCTTCCGCAAAAAATCAAATTATGTTTTTCCTAAAATATTTTGGCAAATAGTTTCCAGCCTTTTTTCCAAATTATTTTTGAAACAGAAACCTATCTTTATTGTATGATCCGAAATTACAAAATAATATTAACCATCAATTTAAACTACGTTCCACGTGAAACAAAAAGCAGGCAATGTCTTTTTTGGACGCTGCCTGCTTTTTTGTCTGCAACTCTTTTGCAAAATTTTCTCTGACATTCCTACGTTGGCATTATCCAAATCAGGTTCCGGGTCGAACCTTCAGACGATTGCAGATTTTATTTCGCAACCGGCAGGCTCCTCTCAGCAAATAAGCTCCCCATGTCATGGTACTATTAAATTTTATGTTCTATCGTCAGAAGCTGCCGCCTCCGCCGCCGTGCCCTCCGGTGCCTCCGCTGCTGCCGCTGTCATTATCGCGCGACTTGGCTTTGGGTACTACGGTAGTATGGGTGTACAAATACCGGTCGTTACTGCCTATCAGATTGAAGGTATCGCGTTTCAGATACTGTCCGGCTTCCACAGCGTTCGTTACGTTGCTCATAGAGGCTATCATACCCTTCTTCACGCCGCCGCCAATCAGGAAAGAAATGATGGCTGCCACAGCCCCCGCGCCAAAACTGAATTCTTTGGACGGGTCATAGGCTTCGCCTTCTTTTTCGTAATAGGTCATCAGTTCATCAACCTTGTTTCCGTAATTGGTGAAGGCAGCCGCGTATCTTCCCTTTTTCAAATCATTGATAAAAGCATCTTTTAAATCGCCCGTCACTACGTCATCAATAATCTTTGTACGCATGGTCTTGTCCGTAGTGATATGCCACTTCCGGTTGTCCATGCTGATAACCATCAGGATACTGCCCTTGGGCGCATTGGCAAAATACTGATCCTGGACGGACTGGGCGTAATCCCGGATATTCATGCCCTGAGTAGTTTTTACTGTCAAAACGGCACAACGGATGCCGTGTTTGCTTTCAATCTCCCGCAGCTTGCTCAGAAGTTTTGTTTTGTCAACCGGCTGCACCAGGGCGGCGCCGTCTACAAAACTGGGATATTGCTGCCCGGCAGCAGACACTGTTGCCGTGAACCCGGTAGAAACAGCCACTAACAGGGAAACCAGCATGGTTACAATTGCAAAAATTTTTTTCATAATCTGCCGCCTCCCCTCATCCTAATAAGAATTTCGCAATGAAATAGACGATGGGCAACGGAATCAGGGTGGCAAGCGCCTGATATTTTGTCGCCTTACCCTTATCCCAGGGCAGGCTGCCAACAAACTTGCCGGTCTGTCCGTTCATCATAAAGGTGTAGGGCTGGTCTTTGTATCGAGTGGTCAGAATCCAGACCGGTACCAGCGCATATTTTACACTGCCTACATCTTTCCGGATGGCACAGGATTCCACCTGGTGGCGCATGTACCCCGTCACGGTTTCCTCCAGCACGCCGGCCGCGCTGTATTCTACCCGCTTATCGGCCCGGGGCACGCTGTCTTCCGCGCTTACATCATACTTATCTGCCAGATAACCGGTGAGGTATGCCGTGGTAAAGGGAACCATTTCGCTGTAATCGAAAGGCTCAATACTTTCCATGTAGGCATCATCCATCTTTTCACTGCCGTCTACCGGAATCCGTTCGAACTTCATGGTGCCGACACGTTCCACGTCGTAAACGCTAGTTTCGGTAATGACCGAATCCGCTGTGTCAAACACCACATCGTTTTCTGCTTTGAAAGCTGCCGAAGCGGTAACTTCGGAATCGAAAAGCCAGAAAGGCACATACATGGGCTGAATGTCTTCCACACGGTTATTGGCCGTAAATTCATTCGGCAGCAGTCTCCGTCCTTCGTAGAATTTCTTCAGGGCTTCCACCGCTTCTTCTTTTGTCTTCTTGAACGGAATGACATAGTCCGGCTTCAGCATTCCTTTGAAACGGGACGGAATCATGGTGGGATTGCCGCAATAGCAGCATTCTGTCGCCATGGTGTTTTCATCGCAGACCAGTTCCGCACCGCAGGTAGAACAGGTAAACGATTTCAGGAAGGCGGTTTCGTCTTCTGTAAATTCGCTGCCCGCATGAGCGGTATCCCACTTTGCTTCTCTGGCTTCATCTGCCTGAGCCGCCCGTTCTTCCTGCTTGGCAAACATTTCTTCGATGGTCTTAACCTCGAATTCCGTGCCGCAGTATTCACAGGTCACTTTGTCATGGCCGGGCAGAAAGCTTAAGGGTGCGCTACAATTAGGACACTTGTAGCTTACAGATGTATCTGCCATGTTGTCACCTCAATTCTTTTATTTTTTCTTTTCCGGTACGGGAATCACGTCACAACCCATATATTTACGCAGGACTTCCGGAACAATTACGCTTCCGTCTTCCTGCTGGTAATTTTCCAGAATCGCGGCTACGGTACGGCCTACTGCCAGACCGGAGCCGTTCAGGGTATGCACAAATTCCGGTTTGGACTTGGCGTCCCGGCGGAACCGGATGTTAGCCCGGCGGGCCTGGAAGTCCAGGAAGTTGGAGCAGGAAGAAATTTCCCGGTAGCAGTTCGCCTGAGGCAGCCATACTTCCAAATCGTAAGTAGTGGCACTGGAGAAGCCCAGGTCACCGGTGCACAGTCGTACCACATGGTAGGGCAGGCCCAGCAGCTGCAATGCATGCTCTGCGTTGTTTGTCAGGCTTTCCAGCTCGTCCCAGCTCTGTTCCGGACGGGTAAACTTAACTAACTCTACCTTATTAAATTGGTGCTGACGAATCAGGCCCCGGGTATCCTTGCCCGCGCTGCCGGCTTCGGCACGGAAGCAGGCACTGTAGGCGCAGTAACGCAGGGGAAGGTCATCACCATTCAGGATTTCATCCCGGTGCAGATTGGTAATGGGTACTTCCGCCGTGGGAATGAGGTACATATCCATACCCTGCAGCTTGAACATATCTTCCGCAAATTTCGGCAGCTGGCCGGTACCCTGCATGCTGTCGCTGTTCACAATAAAGGGCGGGAAAAATTCCGTGTACCCATGCTCAGCGGTATGCAGATCCAGATAGAAGTTGATTACGCTGCGCTCCAGACGGGAACCCAGACCTTTATACACCGTAAAGCGGGCGCCGGAAATCTTATGGCCCCGTTCAAAATCCAAAATGTCCAGCTTTTCGCCAAGATCCCAGTGGGACAACGGTTCAAAATCAAACTTGCGGGGTTCGCCCCAACGGCGCACTTCCGGGTTGTCCGCGTCACTCTTGCCCACGGGAACATCCTCAGCCGGAATGTTGGGAATGGCCAGCATGATGGTTTTTAACCGCGCTTCAATATCCCGCAGGCGAACATCGTCCGCTGCAATCTTATCCCCGATGGCGCGGACCTCCGCCATCTTTTCTTCTGCGTTTTCCCCGGCCTTTTTCAGTTTGCCGATTTCCTTGGAAGCTGTGTTGCGTTCATTTTTCAGCGCTTCCACCTGCTGGGTGATTTCCCGGCGTTCCTTGTCCAGTGCCAGAAACTCATCCAGGTTCAGTTCGCCGTTCCTTTTGCGAACGGCTTCCATTACTTTTTCGGGATTATCCCGCACAAATTTCATATCTAACATATTGACCTATCCTCCATTATGTTGCCACAGCTCGACCGATACGATAACCCGGGCTGAACAAATAAAATTGTACAATTACCTGTTATTCCTTATGCATTCAGCGCTGCAATAATATCCGGCAGCTGTTTATCCACTTCGTCGTTGTCCAGCTGGCAGGTACCGGCATTGTGGTGACCGCCGCCGCCGTATTTCAGGCACAGTTCACCAATGTCCACATTAGAAGCTTTGTTCACAATGGACTTGCCGATCATAACGGCTGTATTCTGTTTGCGGAAGCCCCAGGCCACATGCACGGAAATTTGGGTTTCCGGATACAGAGCGTAAATCATGAAACGGTTGCCCGCATGGATGACTTCCTCGTTGCGCAGATCCAGAACCACCACTTTATCATACACTTTGGCAATGCGTTTCAGCTGTGCCACAAACTGTTCTGACTGTTCAAAATACAAATCCACGCGTTCCTTTACATCCGGCAGATCCAGAATCTCATCAATCGTATGATCCATGCAATACTGGATCAGTTCCATCATCAGGTCATAATTGGAAATGCGGAACTGATGGAACCGTCCCAGACCGGTACGGGCATCCATCAGATAATGGAGCAGCACCCAACCTTTCGGGTTGAGGATCTCGTCGATGGTAAAGTCGGCGCTGTCACCTTTGTCTACAGCTGCCATCAGCTCATCGCTGATCTTCTTAAATGTTTTTTTGCCGCCGTAATAATCATATACCACCCGGGCCGCACTGCGGGCATGGGGATCAATGATCAGCTTGCCGCCGGTCTCAATCGCCTTCAGCCGGTCCATTTCCGATTCGTGATGGTCAAAGGCCAGCCCGACCCGCGGATCGTAGGGCAGGTTGGTAGTTATATCACTTTTCGTCAGTTCAATCTTCCCGTCCTGTACATCCTTGGGATGTACAAACTTGATTTCGTCGACCAGATCCAAATCGCGTAACATCATTGCACAGGCCAGCCCGTCAAAATCGCTGCGGGTTACCAGTCTTCTTTTTGCCTCCATAATGTTTCTGCCTCCTGTTAACCGGTTTTTCCTTATCCGGCATACAAATGAGCCGCTTAAAAACGGCATAGCTATACAGGGTAATTATAACAAATTGACTATAGAGCGGTCAAGAAAAAATAGGCCTTTCCTTGCCGAAACGCAACGCCCGACTTTTTCCAAAACGGTATACAAAACAACCTACCTATTTATATTTGAACGCAAATTAAAAAATCCATGCAAAACGCTGCTTCCGCTTTGCATGGATCCGATTTATATTTACCTCACAACATTCAGCACGACAATAGCTACCGCCACAGATCCGGTAACCGGATTCTCCGCAATGCGACGGAGAAACGAGTGTACCGTTGCGTCCCCCACTTTTCCTTTTGTGATGGCCCGGTTTCCTTCCAGAGCACAACGCTTTATTTCACTCATAAAGTACGAATCCGGCTGATCGGCAAGCCTGACATTATATATCCGCTTGTTTTTCACGTCAACCCCCACCGTTTTTTCAAGGAACTCCCGATAGGAACGGTTGCAGCGTATCAGCTTTACTTTGTCTCCCTGCAGTTCCAGAATCGCGGTGGGCAGGGTATTGAAATATTGCCGGAGACTTTCGCTGTCTTCCTTCGCAATATATGAAGGATCATACAGGTTAATGCGCCCGATTGCATCATAATAATCCGACTCCTGCGGATTTTCAAAGCCGATCTGCCTTCCTTTTTCATAACGCCGCAGTATTTTCTCAAAGGGCAGCGGGCAACAGTAGAAGAATCCCTGCAATTTTGTACAGCCGATTTCCCGCAGGAAATCTACCTGTTCGATGGTCTCCACCCCTTCGGTCACCGTTTCGATGCCCAGGCCGGTGGCCATCTTCATCAGCTCCGTCAGGATGATCCGGCTTCGGTCCGTATTGTCGAACTGTTTCATAAAGCGCATGTCGAATTTGATTACGTCAAAATGGATTTGCTGCAGCACATCCAGCGAGGAATACCCGCTGCCAAAGTCGTCCATCCACACCTGGAAGCCCAACTCTCGGAACCGCTCCACCTGTCCCTTCATGTATTCAAAATCACTGCCGATGATGCTTTCCGTGATCTCTATCGTTATCATTTCTCTGCCGATACCGGCCCCGTCCACCCGGCGGCAGATTTCTTCCACAATATTGCAGGCATAAAAATCCGCCCGGGACAGGTTTATGGAAATAGGCACAACATACAGGCCCGCTTCAGCCTGTTTTTTCATTTTCGCCAGCGCTTGTTCCACCACATACAAGTCCAGCTTGTAAATCAGCATGGTTTCTTCCAGCACCGGAATAAAATCCGCCGGAGAAATTACGCCCCTCTCCGGATCAACCCACCTCGCCAGCGCTTCTTCATCACACACACAGCCGTTGGCCGTACGCACGATAGGCTGATAGTAAACGGTAACCCATTTTTCCGCCAGGGCCCTGTCCAGATTTTCCACAAAATAACGTTGGGCCTGTATGGTTTTAAGCATATCTTCGCTGAAATATTCATAGACGGAAATGAACTTGTTCCGGTTGGTATCACAGGCAATCTTCGCCCGGTCGCAAGCCCGGTCGATATCAATGCCTTCGATGTTGTCAAGATAAATGCCTGCTCTGACCGGCAGGGTCGCTTCGTCGTTCAGGCTCCTGCATTCATCAAAAATTTTCTTGATCCTGTCTTCCAGGTTGGCCGCGTCAGTATAAACGGTAAAATGATCCGCACTGATACGGCAGCAGTTTTCATTATGGAAATAACGGGCCAGCAATTTGGCAAAAGCACGCAGCAGTTCATCCCCACCGGAAAAACCGAACCTCCGGTTAAACGATTTCATATCGCAAAGATCAAAATACAGGATAGCCGTCTGTTTCCCCTCAGCTGCCAGCGTTTTCCGCCCGGCCTCTGCCAGCTCAAAAAAGTATGCCATGTTCGGCAAGCCTGTCAGAGCATCATAATGGGCGTGGTGAATCAGGCTTCCTTCCCGCAGCATCCGGTTATAAGAATCCGTTAAAGCATTGCTGTCAGTTCCATAACCTGTCGGGGAATAGATTCCCTCGTTGGTATACCATACGATCGCCAGCCGGGCGCCGTTTTGAGTATAAACGTGCTCGCCCTGGGCATGGATCACCAGATAATGGCCATGGTTTCGGGTCTTTGTGCGGTACACCACCTCGTAACTCCCGCCTTCCGTAGCAAAGCGGAATGCCGCATCGGCAATCCGCGCCTTGTCGTCCGGGTGCGTCGCGCGGTACATATCATTATCCATCACGTAGTAGGCGTCTTCTTTTTTGTCAAACTCAAACAACTTGCGGAAGCCTGCCGAAAGAACAAGGGTAACCACCCGTTTATCAATGAACTGGTAAACGGCAAACGGAATATGGGAATCTTCCATGGTTTGCATTAACGTTTGATCAAACTGATACTTTTCCATATTCCCTCCTGTGGACCTGCCTGCTGATGCGACCGGTTCCGGTAATAGTATGATGGGCCTCTGTTTCTGTTCTATGATTTATGTTAGCATATTTTAACATATTCTCATTTAAAATACTATAGGAGAAAATGAAATATCTTACTAAAACTGAAAATAATGAAGAGAACGTTTTCACAAAGCCCTCCGGTTATACTTCAGCCCGCTCCCCACGCTACATTATCTATACAAGCTTTGCCCATGATTCCCCGGTACAGTGTTTCTTCCATCAAAAAATCCCCGCCGCAATTGCGACGGGGACTCTGATTGTACAGATCTTATACTGATCAGTCAGCGGTAAACGGCATTAACGCAACGTTACGTGCGCGTTTGATCGCAGTGGTCAGTTCGCGCTGATGTTTAGCGCAACAACCGGAAATACGGCGAGGTAAAATCTTGCCGCGTTCGGTTACGAATTTGTGCAGCTTGGCAACGTCTTTATAATCGATGCTCTCCGCTTTATCTACGCAGAAGCTGCAAACTTTCCTTCTCGGTCTTCTGCCTCTTTGCATTTTCATTAGCTTAATCCTCCCTGTTGTTTAGAACGGAACTTCTTCGTCAAAGGGAACATCGCTGCCTAAACCGCCCATAGGCGATTTAGTCGCGGGAGCCGCAGCTTCCGCCGCACCGGCATCCGGTCCGGGATACTGCTGGCTAAAGTTCTGGTTGCGGTTGGCGCTTTCGCTCTTGCGTTCAATAAATTCAACGTTATTGGCGATGATTTCCGTCACCCAGTGCTTGGTGCCGTCCTTGGCATCAAAGTTGCGGATCTGGAGACGCCCTTCCACTAACAGACGATGTCCTTTTGCGAGACTGTTTCCACATAATTCAGCAGCCTTACCCCATACCACTACGGGGATAAAATCTGCTTCGCGCTGGCCCTGTTGATTTAAAAAAGGTCTGTCAACTGCCAGTGTGAAAGAGCACACCACCTTCTGGGAAGGAGTATAGCGCACTTCCGGATCTTTTGTCAGTCGACCTAAAATAACTATTTTGTTCATTCAGTTACCTCCACAGACTGATAATTCTGATCAGTCTTCCTTTTTAATGATCATATGGCGCAGCACTTCGTCGGTAATTTTCATTACACGGTCAAGTTCTTTGACAGCGGCAGGTTCAGCCTTGAAATTAACGAGTACGTAGTAACCTTCGGACAAATCCTGGATCAGATAAGCCAGGTGTTTTTTGCCCCAACGATCTGTCTTTTCTACTGTAGCACCATTATCGGTCAGCAGTTTTTCGAATTTGGCAATCACGCCATCGATAACCTCATCCTCAACCGGTTTAATGATGTACATGACTTCGTATGCTCTCACGAAATCACCTCCTCCTCTGGACTTTCGGCTCCCCCTGTCTGGAGAGCAGAAGAAGTAAAATATGCTCTATCACAAGCTTAATTATATTATCACCTGCTGAGAGAGTTGTCAAGTAAAAATCAACAGGTTGCAGAAATATTCCAGACAAAGACAAACATTCTGCCCAAAAACGAACCGGAGCAACAGTATTGCGCCGCTCCGGTTCTGCAGAAAAACTTTTCAATTTACAGTTACAGTACAATCTGACTGAACACCTTACCGATGCTGTCGTGGATGACCAGGTTGGCTCCCCGGTCTGCCGAGGTTTCGGATTTGTTTACCAGCACCAGTTTGTTGCCCCGGTAGTAGCGGATCAGCCCCGCCGCCGGGTACACCACTAACGAGGTGCCGCCGATAATCAGCATGTCCGCCTGAGAAATGTAGTTCACCGAAGCTTCCATGATGTCCATGTTCAGATTCTCTTCATATAATACTACATCCGGTTTCACCCGGCCGCCGCACTTGTCGCAGACAGGAACACCTTTGGAATTTTTCACGTAGTTCACGTCAAAAAACTTGTTGCAGTCCTCACAGTAGTTTCGCAGCACACTGCCGTGCAGTTCCATTACAGTCTTGCTGCCGGCTGCCTGGTGCAGTCCGTCAATGTTCTGGGTGATGACAGCCGTCAGCTTGCCGGCCCTCTCCAGTTCCGCCAGTTTTAAATGGGCGGCGTTGGGTTTGGCATCCAGAAACAACATGCGGTTTTTGTAGAAATCAAAAAACTCTTCCGGGCAATCCTCATAGAAAGTGTGGCTGACGATCATCTCCGGCGGGTACTGATAGGTCTGGTTGTACAGACCGTCGGTACTGCGGAAATCCGGAATGCCGCTTTCCGTGGAAACCCCGGCGCCGCCGAAGAACACAATACGTTTTGATTCCCGTATCATTTCGTTTAATCTGGCGATCTTTTCGTCCATGCGAACACCTCCCTGCAATGATTATCGTTTATAATTACAGCTTGCGAATAAATCCGTTCACCAAGGTTGCCAGATTTGCTTCGTACAACCCAATTTCTTTTTCCACCGCTTCCCTGACCGGAAGTTTTTCTTTCCCTTCTTCGCATCCTAATATTTTATCGTAAGCGGCAGCAAAAGCACGACCGGCTTCCTTCTCAAAGGTCAGTTCTCCTGCTTCCGGAACTTGCAGCCCGGCTTTCTCCGCAATCTGTTTCAGCAGAGTGCCGTCCGTCTTTGCTATTGTCTGCAGTGCAGCCAGCCAAAGTACATGGGTCAGTTTAAAATTCACACGCTGATGGAAACTTTTTGCCACAGCTGCCAAATCGTCAAAGGCCAGGGCCGTGTCTGCGAAACTCATGCGGTAGTCAAAGGCTTTGGCAATGCCCGCATGGTAAGCCAGATTTTCTTCCATTTCATTTTTAAATGTATTGGCATTGACGCACAGGGTGTCAAATTTCACCGCAGCCCGTTTCAGCTCGTTTGCCAGGAAATAATGCTCCTGGGGGGTCAGTGCTTTATCGCAGCGGGACAGGTCCACTTCAAAATCCAGATCCCAGGGTGTGTCATCCAGATAATCCTTGTACATGTTCTGCAGGAACATGATGGCCTGGCCGAACTCCAGTACCATCCGGTGCAAAGCCTTTTCTTCAAATTTGATTTTTACATCGCCAACCTGGAATTCCGCATCCAAATAAGATTTATCAATGGCTTCCTTAAAATCTTTGTCCAGCTCCCCAAAACGTTTTTCCGATTCTTCCACGCTCAGTTCTTCCACGGCGCGATCGATCTTATCGCTGCAGTCCACGCCGATACCGCTGTAACCGTACAACAGCGCCTTGACGATTTCTTCTTCTGTTTTCAGTCCAGCCGCATTGGCCGCCCAGTCCCCTTTATAGCCGGAAGAAAGCACGCTCCAGGTTGCAGTGTCCATCGCTTCCAGAAAATTCCACTGCAACAGGTTGCTGTATTCCGGCGTATAATCCACCAGTACCGGTTTGATTTGTTTATGTACAAATAAATTGGGCTGCTGGCTGTTCGCCACACCCAACCAGTCGCTGAACGCCACACTGATTCCGTTTACTCCGCAGGACGAAGGAGCCGCCCAGCCTATCAGGCGCCGTACCAGGGCCGCATTGTTGGGATTTAAGGGAAACATACCGATTTTTATCTTTTTATGCTCATCTGCAGTTTCAAATTCTGCGCCCTTCCATGCCTTGTTCCATTCGGATTTTTCACCGCAGACCACTGCCAGGTGACGGCCGCTGCTGTTTTCTACCAGGCCCAGATACCCGTCCGGAATTACGCTGAAAGAAGAACTGTTCAAATTCCCTTTCCCGCACATGAGTTTTTCCGCAATATCACGTTTGATTGCCATAAAATTAATCCTCGTCTTTCTGTTCTACAAAGCCCTGCTTGCCATTTACAGATTTAAGGAAACACTGATTAACTCGTCTGCACGCAGACCGAAGGCTTTGGCTGTTATAATTCATACCGTTATATTTTACCATATAAATACAAAAGCGCAAACTGCAGATTTGCAAAACAATTTTGAAAAAGAATTCTGTCCACTGAGGAAAACATACCACATAATCGGTTTACGATTTTTATGTTTCTCACAGATTTATACACACTATGCACAGAGTTATCCACAGAAAACAGGTGTTTTTCCTTTAAAAAACGTGAAAAACAGCAATTCTTTCCGGTAAAACCCTTTTTTCCACCATTGTTATACACAGCCTGTGGATAAGTCATGTGTATAACTTTCATTTTATTCACACCACAACATGTAGTAAATCTTTGGTGAAAAGAACCGAACATCTATGTAAATGAGCATTTTTACTGTTTTGTCAAGTACAATTTTTGTAAACCGGACAAAATTAATTTTTAAAAGTTGTTGACTTTTTTCGCGCACCACAGAGGTGTGATAAAATCAGCAGTTTTATTTTCACGGAATTGTCAGATTTTAATTTTGCTCTCATAATTAACGATTGCAAAAATATTATTACATTAGATTTACCCGTTTTGCATTTTCCCGTTCTCGTTTTGGTGGACAAAAACGATTTACACGTTCATCGCCTGTATTGCTTCACCAACGCCGCCAGCCTGTTGGCCAACGCTTCGCTCAGGCACCCTTTTTCCATTTTCCACGTCCAGTTACCGGAAGGAGTTCCCGGTGTGTTCATGCGGCATGAGGATGGCAGGCCTAACATATCCTGTACAGGCACAACGACCGTTTCTGCCCGGCGGCTGTACAGATATTCCATGAGCGCCCAGGTATCCGGTTCTTTACCACAAAGACCACGCAGCTGGTTACGCAGTTCCGGCGAGACTTCTTCTTCCAGCCAGCCCTGCAAGGTATTGTTGTCGTGGGTTCCCGTATAGGCCACACAGTTCGGTTCCGTGGCAAAATCGCAAAGGCCGTCAGCCCGGTTCTGCAAATGGAATTGCAGAATCCGCATGCCCGGCAGTCCCAGTTCATCCTTCAGCCGGTATACATCCTCTGTAATCTGTCCCAGGTCTTCTGCCACCAGCTGTAATCCCGGCAGTTCCTTCCGTAAAGCCAGAAACATCTCCCTGCCTTTAGCCGGTTTCCAGCTGCCGGTGGTGGCGTCCTTTTCTCCCCGGGGAACGCCCCAGGCCGCCACAAAGCCCCGGAAGTGATCTACCCGGACCCTGTCGGTGAACTGTGTGATGGCACGGAATCGTTCTTTCCACCAGCGGAACCCGTCTTTTTCCATAACATCCCAGCGGTACAGAGGGTTGCCCCAAATCTGCCCGGTGGCGCTGAAATAATCCGGCGGCACCCCGGCAGCTTCTTCCGGGTATCCCTCTTCGTCCAGGTAAAAATATTCCGGATGAGCCCAGCAGTCTGCGCTGTCCGCCGCCACAAAGATGGGCATATCGCCTAAAATTTCAATTTCGTTTGCATTGGCATAGGCTTTGATATCCTGCCAGGCACAGAAAAATTCAAATTGCTTCCTTTTAAATATCTCTGTTTGCTTTTCCAGCAGCTTTTCATATTTTTTTACCGCAGCCGATTGCCGCGTCCGTATCTCTTCAGGCCACTCCTGCCAAGGTTTATGGAAATAGTCCTGCAGCGCCCGGAACAGGGCATAGTCCGGCAGCCAGTAACTGTTTTTCTGACAAAAGGCAAGATACTTTTGTTGTTCTACCGTTTTTATATTTTTGTTTGCGCTGCTTACCGTTTCCCTTGTTGTGTCACAGGTTTTTTCGTCTGTCCCAGCAAACAGGGTTTCATGTCCGGCAAACGCGGATACGGAAAGGTAAGGAGAATCACCCAGGCCCGGCGGGTTCAGAGGAAGGATCTGCCAGATTTTCTGCCCGGCGGCTGCTAAAAAGTCGATCCACTCTTTGGCAGCTTCTTTTTTTTCTTTCCCGTTTTCACCCCATAACGAAGTAGGATGCAGTAAAATTCCTGCCTTCCGTAAATCAAGCCGGCTGTTTTTATTCTCTGCCGTCGCATGGTCAGGCTTTCCTTCTGCAGGTTCGCAGTAGGTATGCTTTTCTGCACATTGGTAAATCTGCTGACTCAGGGGCGGCAGCGTAACCGTAAAGACCCCGTTGACGACAGAAACCGGTTCCGCCGGCACCGGCCCCACCGGCAGTAATTCCCCAAAGGCAAGTTCCCCGGTATAGACACGCGCCGTGTGTGCTGTATTCCCCCGGTTCAGCGCCACAAAAAACAGTCCGTCCTCTGCCGGCTTGCCGAAAACATCTTTTCCGCCTTCAATGGAACGGGCATAAAGATACACATCCCCTTCTGCATAAACGGGAATCATCCGCCCCGTGCGCAAGGCGTCATGCTTTTTCCGCAACTGAACAAAGGCGCGGCAGTATGCCTGTAATTGTTTGTTTTCCCTGCCCCAGGGATAGGGACGTCGGTTATCCGGGTCTTTTCCGCCTTTCAGTCCGGCCTCGTCCCCGTAGTAAATGCAGGGCATTCCCGGCAGTGTCATCTGCCAGGCCCAAAGCAACAGCAGGCGCTGTTCGCCTGTACTAAGATTAGATAGCACCGTTTCTTTTTCCGGCTGAACCGTCTCAACTGATGCTTCTTTTTCCAGATTGTTTTCCTTATTATTACTGCTAACCTGCTCCTCCAGCACCGACAGGACCCGTTCCACATCATGGCTGCCGGCCAGGTTCAGCATGGCGTACAGGTTTTCTTTCGGATAGTTTTCCATCTGCTGCAGATACAGGGTGTTGGTATAGCCCGCGTCAGCCCGGCCCACCAAAAAGTCAAGCATCAGTCGGCGCAGCACATAGTTCATCACACTGTCCAACTTGCCGCCGCACAGGTAGGCACGCTGTTTGCTGTAACTGATTTTATTGGAGGCATCCTCCCAGACCTCGCCGATCATGGCAGCGTCCGGGTCACTCTTTTTTAACTCGCTGTAAAACACCTTCAAAAATTCGTCCGGCAACTCGTCCGCCACATCGAGGCGCCAGCCGCTGATCCCTGCTTTCAGCCAGTGCTTCAGCACGCTGTCTTCGTCCCGTATGATAAAGTCCTGGTAACTGCTGTCCGTTTCATCCACTTCCGGCAGACTCTTGTCGCCCCACCAGCAGCTGTATTCTTCCGGAAACTTCTTAAACTGATACCAGGAATGATATGGCGACGTTTTCGACTGGTACGCCCCGGTTCCCGGATAATTACCCCGCCGGTTAAAATAAATGCTGTCATCCCCTGTGTGGCTGAAGACCCCGTCCAGAATGACACGGATGCCCTTTTCTTTTGCTTCTTTGCACAAGTTTATAAAATCTTCTTCCGTACCCAGGAAAGAATCTATCTTTTTATAGTTGCCGGTATCGTAGTGATGGTTGCTGCGGCTTTCAAAAACAGGGTTCAGGTACAGGCAGGTGATGCCCATGTCCGCCAGGTAATCCAGTTTTTCCCGGATGCCTTTCAGGGTGCCGCCGAAGAAATCAAAATACAAAATGCCGCCCCCCGCCGGGTCTTTGATATAGCGGGGCAGGTCATTCCAGTTTCCGTGCAGCAGCGCATTGGGTTTGCCGCTGAATTGGGACAGCGGAACATCCCCCCGGTTGAAGCGGTCCGGAAAAATCTGGTACACCACAGCCTGTTTCATCCAGTCCGGCGTGACCGCGCCCCGGTCGTACACCGTAATCTGGTAAGACGGCGGTTCCTGCTCGTACTGCTGCCCCCAGCCTCCCAGCCGGGCGGCGTTATTACCGTAGTAAAATGTTTTGTCCCCTGTTTTTACAATAAAATAATACCAGAGCAGGCAGCCGCTTTCCGGCGTGGTAATACGGCAGACGTAACGGCGCTGTTTTCGCGCTTCTTTACGGGTCAA
The DNA here is from genome assembly GCF_902793885.1 of uncultured Succiniclasticum sp. Lineage (NCBI taxonomy): Bacteria > Bacillati > Bacillota > Negativicutes > Acidaminococcales > Acidaminococcaceae > Succiniclasticum > uncultured Succiniclasticum sp. The sequence continues at coordinate 9,626 of NZ_CADBFF010000009.1, read as the reverse complement.
GGAATCGGAAGCCTTCTTCGTTTTTGTTTCTTCTTTCGGAAGCAGCTCTTTTGTGTTTTCAGCCGACGCCATGATTTCATCAGGCCGATTTTCTTCTTTTTCTGTATCCTGCTTCCGTTTCCAGGTTTCGAGCTGCATGGCAACCAACGTTTCCCCGGCGCCTTCCTGCCATAACCGCAGGGTCACCTGTTCTGTTCCGTCCCCTTCCACATCACAGCGCAATGTAACAACGGAACCGGCTTCCACAGCACCAAAAGGACAGCGATAGGTTGTATTTCTTGAATCGTGAACGATTACGGGCTGCATAGTTTGCGCTACGTCCAACAGCAAGATCATTGAAGGACTTCCTTTCCCCCGGAAACATCCGGGTATTTATCTTTTTCCCGCTTACAGAAAAAGCGAAAGTGTTCCCGCTTTTCAGAAATCACTTTCGCCTGGTAAGTAAACACTGATTAAACAGGTTTTAATGCCTGCCGCCTGGTTTTGCGACAGGCAGGAAAATGTCTCTGCTTTCCCTATACGTTGTTACTCAGCGTCTTTCTTTGTAGTTTTTGTTCCGGGTTTCCGCCCCCGTTTTTTCGGTGCGGCAGCTTCAACAGCTTCCGTTGTTACCTCTGCGGTTGTATCGGCTTTCTTTTTGGCCGTTGTTTTTCTTGCAGAAGTCTTTTTTGCTGCCGTTCCTTCTTCTGTGGCAGCGGCGCTCTTTTTCGAAGTCGTTTTTTTCGCGGTGGTCTTTTTTACTGTCGTTTCTTCCTCTGTGGCAGCAGCGCTTTTTTTCGAAGTCGCCTTTTTAGCGGTAATCTTTTTCGCTGCCGTTTTTTTAGCTTCTGTTGCTTTGTCTGCTGCTTTTTTTGTTGTTCTCTTTGCTGTGGTTTTCTTCTTTGCAGGTTCGGCTGCCGCTTCGGCCTCTTCCGGTTTTTCGGGCGCTTTATCTTCTTCTGCTTTTGTTTCTGCTGCCGGAGCCTGTTCAGCTTCCGGTGCAGCTTCTGCAATAACCTCTTCATCAGCGATATGAGCCGCTTTTTCAACTTCCGCAGTTTCTGCCGCCTCAACAGCATTAACCGGCTCTTCTGCAGTTTCTTCGCCTTTTACAGCTGCCAATAATTCTTCCGTTGCTTCCTCTACCTGTTCTTCGGAAACAGGTTCAACCGTTGCGGTATTATCCTCCGTAACTTTCGCGTACAGGTCAGCATAAGCCTGTGCGGACCGGTTCCAGCTGTTGTCGCTGTGCATCGCATTATACACGATTTTCTCCCAGAGGGGTTTTTCCGCGAAGCAGGTCAGCCCCCGTTTAATGGTAAACAACAGCTCATGGGCGTTAAAATTGGCAAAGCTGAAACCGTTTCCTTCCGGTGTGTTGTATTTATCAAAATTAATTACGGAATCTTTCAGGCCGCCGGTTTCCCGCACTACCGGAACAGTGCCGTAGCGCATGGCAATCATCTGGCTGAGACCGCAGGCTTCATACCGGGAGGGCATGATAAACATGTCTGCCCCTGCGTACACACGGCGGGCCAGTCCCTCATTAAACAGAATGTTGACGGAAACACTGCCCGGATGCTGCCACGCCAGTTCACGCAGCGCGTTGGCATATTCTTCGTCGCCGGTACCCACCACGACCAGCTGTACCTGTTCTTCCATCAGTTCATCCATGATATGCATCACCAGGTCCAGCCCTTTGGCTTCCACCAGGCGGGTGATCATGCCGACGACCGGGATCTCCCGGTTTACCGTCAGCCCCAGTTCACGCTGCAGGGCTTCCTTGGCCAGGGGCTTTTTCACCAGCACATTGGATGCGTCAAAGCGGACAGGGATATGTGGATCCGTTTCCGGATTATATTCCTGTTCATCCAGACCGTTTAAAATACCGCTGATCTTTCCCGCACACAGCGCCACATAATCTTCCAGCCCTTCGCCGAAATACGGATAGGTAATTTCTTCCGCGTATGAAGGGCTCACCGTAGTGATAAAGTCAGCATAACACATGCCGGCTTTCATGAAATTCACATCACCGTCGTTTTCAATGTTGCCGTTATACAACAGGTGCAGGGGCAGTCCCAGCACATCTTCCACAATATTCCGGCCGAATACGCCCTGATATTTCAGATTGTGGATCGTGTAAACGTTTTTCATCCCCTGAAAGTAGGGATCCTGCATGAAATCTTCTTTCAGGTAGGCGCCCAGCAGGCCGGTATGCCAGTCGTTGGTATGAATCACGTCCGGTTTGAAATCGATGTAATGCAGCAGGGTCAGCGCCGCTTTGGAAAAATAGGCAAACCGTTCCGCATCATCGTCGTAGCCGTACAGTTTATCTCTTTTAAAATAGTATTCATTGTCAATGAAATACACGGGGATGCCGTCCTGCACCAGCTTTTTCACACCCAGATACTGGTTGCGCCAGGACAGGTCCACCGATCCTTCAAACACGGTTTCCATTGCGTTTTTATATTCTTCGCCGACACCTTCATAGTTGGGGATCACCAGAGCCGGTTCTACCCCCAGGGCCTGCAGTGCTTTGGGCAGGGCTCCCATCACGTCGGCCAGTCCGCCGGTCTTGATAAACGGAGCTGCCTCCGATGCAACAAATAATACTTTCATTTTTTAATTCCGCCTTTCTGTGAAAGAATCGGAAGGGATTGAACTATTTCTGCTTTGCTTTCACCCTTCTTCTTCTTTGTAATTTTTTTCTTTTTGAAATTTATATACAGCACTGCCAACGGCGGCAGTGTCAGGGTAATCGATTGTTCTTTTCCATGACAGGGAGTCGCTTCGCTCTCGATCAGACCCGGATTACTTACCCCGGAACCGCCGAATTCCGGACTGTCACTGTTGAAAATTTCCCTATACGTTCCTGCGTCTTCCACGCCGATCCGGTAATTCCGGCGTACTTCCGGCGTAAAATTACAAACTACGATAGTCTGGTCCTTCTGTTCCTTACCCTTCCGGTAAAAGCTGATAACGCTGTTGTCGTTATCGTCACAGCTGATCCAGTTAAAACCCTGCCAGTTATAATCAATTTGCCAGAATTCCGGGTGTTGGTTGTAAAACAGATTCAGGGCTTTCATGTACCGCTGCATCTCCTGATGGGACGGGTAATCCAGCAGATGCCAGTCCAGGCTGTCATCAAATTTCCATTCAATAAACTGGCCGAACTCACCGCCCATGAACAGCAGCTTTTTCCCGGGATGGCTCATCCAATATCCGTAAAATGCCCGCAGGCCGGCAAATTTTTTCCAGTAATCCCCCGGCATCTTGTCCAGCAGGGAATGTTTGCCGTGCACTACTTCATCGTGGCTTAAGGGCAGGATGAAATTCTCCGCAAAGGCATAGTACAGCGAAAAGGTAATCAGGTTCTGGGAACCTTTCCGGAACAGGGGATCCATGGACATATACCGCAACATGTCGTTCATCCAGCCCATGTTCCATTTATAGTTGAACCCCAGCCCGCCCTTGTCCGCCGGTCCGGAGACCATGGGCCAGGACGTGGACTCTTCCGCAATCATCAATGCGTGAGGAATATTTTTAAATACAGCTGTATTGAGTTTGCGCAGGAAGTCTACCGCTTCCAGGTTTTCCCGGCCGCCGTATTTGTTAGCCTGCCACTCTCCCTGTTTTTTCCCGTAATCCAGGTACAGCATGTTGGCTACCGCATCGATCCGCAGCCCGTCCAGGTGGAACTGTTCCAGCCAGAAGCAGGCACTGGAAATCAGGAAGCTCTGCACTTCCGGCCGACCGTAATCAAAGTTCATGGTATCCCAGTCTTTGTTCTCCGCCAGCATGGGATTCCCGGACTCATATAAAGGTTCTCCGTCAAAATGCCGCAGACCGTGGGCATCCTTGCAGAAGTGCCCCGGTACCCAGTCTAAAATCACGCCGATTTTATTTTTGTGCAGCGTATCTACCAGATACATGAAATCTTCCGGCGAGCCGTAGCGGCTGGTAGCGGCAAAATACCCGGTCGCCTGATAACCCCAGGAGCCGTCAAAAGGATATTCGCACAAAGGCATCAGTTCCACATGGGTATAGTGCATCTCTTTCACGTACTGCGCCAGTGGCTCCGCTATGTCGCGGTAGGTCATCACCTTGCCCGAAGCGTCCCGCTTCCAGGAACCCAGATGCACTTCATAGATCAGCATGGGATTATGATAGGAATCATAGTCCTTCCGGCTTTTCTGCCAGCTCTTATCATGCCACTGATAGTGCAGGTTCTTCACAATGGAAGCGGTATTCGGGCGTAGTTCCGCGGCAAACCCGTAGGGGTCGCTTTTTAAAATAACCTCTCCTGATGCGGTTTCAATCGCATATTTGTAGGTCGACCCTTCTTTCAATTCCGGAACATAGGCGACCCAAAGGCCGATGCCCTGTTTGGCTCGTTCCATAGGCGTCGCCTTGGCATCCCAGCCGTTAAAGTCCCCCACCACGCTGACCGCCCGGGCATGGGGCGCCCAGACGCAGAAGCGGACGCTGGATTTTTGTTTCCAGCTGGTTAAATGGGCGCCAAACAGACGGTAACTGCTGTAATTGGTCCCCTGATGGAACAGATAGGTACTGTACGCATCAATCGCACTGATTCGCATAATACTTCCTCGTTACTTCTAAAATTTTTCTAAGGAAACACGGATTTAATGAGTGCTCCGGGCATCAGTCCGCCAGCATTCCGGTTCTCCCGGCTGACTCGTTGTTCCGGGCAACCGGTATCCTTTTAAAATCAGTGTCCCTTAAATTTTAACTGCATCCAGATTCCAGATTTCATCAGCGTATTCCTGAATGGACCGGTCACTGGAAAAATGTCCCGCATGGGCGATGTTTACGGTGCTGGAACGGAACCAGCCATCCGTATCCCGGTAACGCCGTTCAATTTCCTGTTGGGCTGCACAATAGGATTTAAAATCTTTCAATACAAAGAATTCATCATTGCGGTCAAGCAACGCTTCCCGCAGTTGTCCGAACATGGGATTTTCTTCCAATACTTCCAACGCCCGGCGGACATCTGCGTCACTGTTATAAATATCCCAGGAGGAATAACCTCCTTCCTGATAATACCGCTGCACTTCGTCCGCCCGCAGCCCGAAAATCACGCTGTGCTCGTCCCCGACTTCCTGATGGATCTCCACGTTGGCTCCGTCCATAGTGCCCAGGGTAACGGCCCCGTTGAACATAAATTTCATATTGCCAGTACCGGAGGCTTCCTTGCTGGCGGTGGAAATCTGTTCACTGACATCGGCAGCGGGGAACAGCTTCTGTCCCAGGGACACATTATAGTTCTCCAAAAACACCACTTTCAGTTTTCTGGCCGCCCGGTAATCCTGATCAATGAGCCGGGCCACGGTGTTGATCAGCTGGATGGTAATCTTTGCTTCCCCATAACTGGCCGCCGCCTTGCCTCCGAAAATAAAGGTCCGGGGAATTATATCCATACCGGGATTTTCCACCAGCTGCCGGTACAGATGATACACATGCAGGATATTCAAAAGCTGCCGCTTATACATGTGCATCCGCTTAATCTGGATATCGAAGATGGAGTGAGGATTTAACGTAATATTTCTTTCCTTAAGCAGATACTCTGCCAGAATTTCTTTACGTTTCTGCCTTACTTCAGCCAGCCGCTCCCGGAATGCCGCATCATTACCGAAGGGTTCCAGCGCCAGCAGTTTTTCCGGAGCGTGAATCCAGTCTTTCCCAATGGTATCACAGATAAGTTCCGTTAACTGGGGATTCGATTCAATCAGCCAGCGGCGATGAGTAACACCGTTGGTCTTGTTGTTAAACCGTTCCGGGAACCATGTATAAAACGGTTTTAATGTGTTAATCTTCAAAATTTCAGAATGCAGTTTGGCCACACCGTTTATGCTATGGCTTCCCACTACGGCCAGACTGGCCATATGCACCTGGTTGTTCCAGAGGATCGCGACCTCCCGGGCTTTGTCTTCCTGACCGGGGAAACGCTGTTGCACGGCTTCCAGCCAGCGTCTGTTGATTTCATCTACAATCAGGAAAATACGGGGCAACAGCTCCTGGAACATGGGTATGGACCAGCGTTCCAACGCCTCCGGCAGGATGGTGTGGTTGGTATAGGCTACGGAATTCGTAGTTATGCGCCAGGAATCTTCCCAGCTCAGGCCTTCTTCATCCATTAAGATACGCATCAGTTCCGGGATAATCAGGGCCGGGTGGGTATCGTTGATATGCAGTGCAATATATCGGTCAAATAATTTCGGGGAACCATAATGCTTTTTATAATGGCGCATAATGCTCTGGAGGCCTGCGGAAACAAAGAAATATTCCTGCATCAGCCGCAGTTTGCGGCCTTCATACGTTGAATCATTGGGATACAGGAAACGAGAAATCTGCTGGGCCTGATCTTTATACTGCAGAGCCTTTCGGTAATCACCGTAACGAAGCTGGCCGTACATATTTTCCCGCGTGTACTCTGCTTTCCAGAGGCGTAACGTATTCACTGTACGATTCTGATATCCCAGCACCGGAACATCATACGGTACAGCCCGCACCGTATTATACTGTTCGTGAACGCAGACCAGCGCTCCCCCTTTTCCGGGGCGCATGTAAGCATGACCGCCAAAACGAACGTCTACTGCCTTATCTGATTTTTTGATTTCCCAGGGAAAGCCGTTTCGCAGCCAGGCATCCGGCAGTTCTACCTGCTGCCCGTCAATGATGCGCTGATCGAACAGTCCGTACTGATACCGGATGCTGCATCCGTGTCCCGGTAACTGCAGGGCCGCCATGGAATCAATATAACAGGCAGCCAGACGGCCTAACCCGCCGTTACCCAGGCCGGGATCCGGCTCTTCCGGAAATATGTCTTCCAGATCAAAGCCAAAATCCTGCAACGCGCTGCGGCATAATTCCTCCATATCGCAATTCAGCAGATTTGTATTCAGCAAACGGCCCAGTAAAAACTCAATGGAAAAATAGTAAACCTGACGGACTCGTTTGTGATTATAAATTTTTTCCGTCTGAATCCAGTCGTCGCTCACCAGGTCTTTGATCATGGTGGCAATAATCTGGTACACTTCCCTGTGGGATAACTCTTTTACGTTTTTTTCAAATAAAACTTCTGCCTTTTCAATAAATAACTTTTTAAATTCTTTTTTGGTTTTCCAGGTTCGCATAATCTGATATTTACCGTACCTCGTGTTTAATAATACACAATGGCTCCTTTTCTGTTCCTTCTAATACCGCTTCCGGCTGAATTTCCCTGTCCTTGTCGCAGATGACATAATTAAGGACTGCGTCTTCTCCCACATTTGTGTTCTGCATGATAATGCTGTTGCGGATCACGGCATTACGGCCTACCCGCACTTTACGGAAGAGGATACTGTTTTCCACCGTTCCTTCAATGATGCAGCCGTTAGCCACCAGGGAATCGGTAACGCGGGCTTCTTCCATGTATTTTGCCGGCGCTTCGTCTTTTATCTTTGTATAAATACGGTTATCCTGATGGAAAATTTCCCGCCAGTTCTCCAGTTTAAGCATGTCCATGCTGGATTGGAAATAGCTGTCAATGGAATTGATCCGTTTGGCATAGCCTTTCACAGAAAAACCGAAAATACGCAGATTTTCCACATTGTCGGCCAGCACTTCATTAAAGAATTTCCATTTGCCGCCGAAATTAGCCCGGCGGATCATCCGGAGGAACAATTCACAGTCAATCAATACGCCGCCTAAAAACAGATTCTCATCTTTTTTGACGTTTTCGGCTTTTTTCATACCGGTAACATGTCCGTTGGCCTTGGTTTTCAAAACATAACCTTCTCCCGGACAATCTGCATCCTGCTTTTTATATACAAGAGTAATGTTTGCGTTATGTTTACGATGGAAATGCAATACTTCTTCATAGTCAATATTAGCTACCACATCGCAGCCGGAAAGCAGCAGATACTTCCTCTGCCCGGCTTCTACGTAACGCAGGTTCTTGTAATAGCTGTAAATATCGCCTTCCTTCGGATGCAGAAGCTCTTCTTCCTCATCCATGGGCAAATAATACAGGCCGTGCTGTTTGCGGGCCAGATCCCATTCCTTTGCGGAACGTACGTGATCCAGCACGGAACGGGAATGGAAAGGCAGAATCAGGCCCACCGTATCAATTCCGGCATTGACCATATTACTCAGCGCAAAATCCATCAGCCGGAATTTAGCGCCAAAGGGTTCAGAGGCCAATGGCCGCTTTGCGTTTAATTCTTTCATCGTATTGGGGCACTGCAAATTAATCAATCCTAAAATATCTGACATGTTATTTTGCCCCCTTTCCTTTTCTTTCCGCTTTTACGGTTTCATCATTCCCATATACAGCCACCTCGGAATTGGTCCCCTGAATCTGTACACCGGCACAGATACGGCAGCGTTCTCCGATAATGGCTCTGTCGATTACCGCGTCTTTCTCTACTACGGTTCCCGGCAGGATAACGGAATTCGTAACCTGGGCTCCTTCTTCAACTACCACATTATAGAAAATTACCGAATGAGAAACCTTGCCGGAAATAGCCGCGCCTTCGCCCACCAGCGAACTGTGCAACTGTCCTTTCGGTCCCACATAATGAGGCGGGAAAGAATGGTTGCCTGCATAGATCCTCCAGTTCGGATCATTCAGGCTCAAAAGCGGTTCGTCTGCCAGCAGATCCATATTGGCCTGCCACAAGCTTTCAAAGGTTCCCACATCTTTCCAGTAGCCTTCAAAAGGATATGCGTAAACCGGCAGCTTGTCATTCAGCATGGCCGGAATTACATTTTTCCCGAAATCGTGGTCTGAGTCTTTTCGTTTTGCGTCTGCAATCAGGTACTCTTTCAACACTTCCTTGTTAAAAATATAAATTCCCATGGAAGCCAGCGTACTTTTCGGATTTTTCGGTTTTTCCTCAAATTCTCTGATCCGCAGGTTTGGATCTGTATTCATGATGCCAAACCGGGAAGCTTCCGATAACGGTACCTGAATTGTGCTGACCGTAGCTTTCGCTTTGTGTTTTTTATGGAACGCCAGCATTTTTGCGTAATCCATGGAATAAATATGGTCGCCTGATAAGACCAGAACATACTCCGGATCAATCATATCCATAAAATTCAGATTCTGAAAAATAGCGTCTGCCGTACCCTGATACCAGTTGGAGGAATCCTTGTCATTCATATACGGGGGCAGGATAAAAGCCCCTCCGCGTTCGGAATCCAGGTCCCAGCTGCTGCCGTTGCCGATGTACCAGTTCAGTTCCAGCGGCTGGTACTGGGTTAAGATGCCAACTGTACTTATCCCGGAATTACGGCAATTACTTAATGTGAAGTCAATGATCCGGTATTTACCTCCAAACAATACCGCCGGTTTTGCCACATTTTTTGTCAAAACTCCTAAACGGCTTCCTTTACCGCCTGCCAAAATCATAGCCAGGCATTCCGTTCTCTGCATGTAATCACCCCTTACGCACAGATTTTCCCACTGTACCTATTATACCAAAAAATGCAGAATAAAGATATAACAAAAGACTAATCTTCTTATTTTTATAAAGAATTTATTCTCGCATAGTAAAAGCCCCCGCACGTGTAGTACGGGGGCTTCGTCTCTGACCGGCAACAATCTATCCTCCCAGGCCGCTTCCAGCCCAGTACTTTCGACGCGT
>NZ_CADBFF010000008.1:0-112992 GCF_902793885.1 uncultured Succiniclasticum sp. | reverse complement strand
TTTTCCTCTGCTTCTAACTTCACCTTGTGTGACATAACAAAACTCCCCCTATGATTAACAGTTTATTTTTTCACTGTCTCTCATAGAGGGAGCATATCATAAGCAAATCATAGGAAATGATTGCGTAATTCCGTGAGATGAAATGAGACGTCCGTGGCTGAGACTGTTTGAGGGCGAAGCCCGAGTTTCTCAGCCACAGGCGAATGAGTCCACGGAATAGCAATCGTTGACGTTTTTGCTTATGCCTTCCCCGACTCTTTTTTATTCATCTACACTAAACCGGTTACCCGATTTCAAACCGGAATGGAATCTCCGCACTGATCAACGACAGCAACGGTACGTCTTCTTTTTTGACCTGGGCAATTACATTGCTGCGGGGATCCATTGGCTGGGGCGCGGTTAAAATCTGGAGTTCGCCTTTATAGCGACCGTAATTGTTGTTGTCCAATAACACCGTTCCTACCGGCAGCAGGGAAGATTTTTTCCCGTTAGCCAGATGTTGGGGGCCTGCGAATACGGCGGCGTATTCTTTCGGCATTTCGATGATGAGTTTGTTTTCGTTCCGCTCCGGTACGATGGTAACGTCTTTTGCGGTGTCCCGGCTTTCCGTGGCACGGATGACATCTGCCGCAGGGTCGGGGCGGTTGGTATAGGACTGGGATAAAAGGCTTTTGATATAGGGAGCCTCTGATAAAACATGAATATGTAATGGCAGCGGCGCATCCGGCTGCCATTCTTTTTTGGGCGGCAGGGCCTTGCGGGAATAACGGGCATCGGCTTTGGCCAGAGTTTCCGGATCGGCCAGGGCTTCCAGTTCCGCCAGCGTCGGATTGCTGTCCCCGATAATCAGGCTGTCGCAGCCGATGGCAGTCAAAATGGGAGCGGCGTCGCAGGGGGCAATACCCCGGAGGCTTTCCATGGTGGGCAGGCCCGCATATAGCGGTCCCCGTCTGCCGGTCTGGCTGGCCGCGAAAACCCCCGCCGGAATATCGTGCCGGTGCAGCAACGCATTCTGCCGCTGAACCGTTTCAGAACTGAGGCCGGTATGGGGGCGGGGATAAAAATTATGCTGGCCGTCGATACGGGAAAAATCCGCCTCCGCTTTTAATAACGCATGTAACTCCACGGAACGGGCAGTAGATGCGTTTAACTGGACATTCATTTCGCGGCTGAAGGCTGCGATGGTTTCGGTTCCGATTCCGTAGTCAAAGCGGGCCGTGGTAATGTGAAGCTGTTTCAGCCTGGCCGGTGTCAGTTCGGGGATGTCCAGAATCTTCAAGGTGAGAGGCGAAATATCGGCAATCACATCCAACCCCAGACTCTCCGCACAGGCAAAAAGATACAGGGCGTCTTCACGCAGGGAAACTGCATTGCTTTCCGGAATGTGCAGGGAAGAAAAGACGCGGCTGTAACCTAAGGCCGCCGCTTTTTGCAACAGCAGCAGGCTTTTTGCCCTGTCTGCGTCAAGTCCCGGATATAGGGAAATTCCTAATTTCATAATATTGTACTCCTATTATGGTTGACCGAACCTTTTGCGGTTTTTCAATTTTTTAAAATAGGCGAGGCGTTTTTCGTTTTTGCTTTTGCTGTTGAATCAAATGCAACCCAATATGAGCGCAATGTTGTTACTATCGAAGCTTCACTTCAGGGCCTGTTTTAAGCGCCCCTGATTATCTTTCAGTTTCTGCACAGCTGTTTCGTAATCAATACCGGCCAGGTGCATCAGAATCGCAGGCTTAACTTCTCCGCGGGACTGTTCCAGCAATTTGTCCGCCGTTTCGCCGTCGCAGCCGGAAGCTTCTATTACTATACGCCTTGCCCGTGCCTTCAGCTTGCTGTTGGTACATTGCAGATCGACCATCAAATTGCCGTACACTTTTCCCATCAGGATCATGCTGCCGGTGGAAAGCATGTTTAAAATCAGCTTTTGCGCCGTGCCGGCTTTCATGCGGGTAGAACCGGTGATGACTTCCGGACCGGTTACGGCGGTGAGGGAAAGGTTTGCGTGTGCTTCGGTTTCCGGGTTTTCCGTACAGGTTACGGCGATTGCATAGGCGCCGGTCTGCTGTGCATATTTCAGCGCACCGATTACATAGGGTGTCCTGCCTGATGCGGAAAGGCCGACGACAACGTCCAGGTTCGTCAGGTTTTGGTTTTGCAGGTCTTCCGCGCCGGCAGATTCGGAATCTTCCGCACCTTCCTGCGCACGAAAGACAGCGGGCGTACCACCGGCGATGATGCCCTGTACCAGTTCCGGCGGCGTGCTGTAGGTAGGCGGACATTCGGACGCATCCAAAATGCCCAGCCGTCCGGAGGTACCGGAGCCGATATAAAATAAGCGTCCCCCGTGGGAAAGACGGTTGGCAATAACAATTATTGCCCGGGAAATATCCGGGAGGATTTTCTTAACTGCTTTCGGTACAGTCTGGTCTTCCGCATTGATCAGTTTAACAATTTCCAGCGCGGAAGCTTCGTCGATGGCTTTGGTTTTGGGATTCTGCTGTTCTGTGGTCAGTTTTGTCAAGTCGATCATGATAATGCCTTTCTTTCAAAATAATCTTTCGTTTATTATATCCTAAATAAGACAAAGTGGCAAAGTGCAATCCGCGTTTCATTTATAATCGTATGAAAACCGAAGAGAACGGCAACCCAATAAAATCTTGTAAGGATTTCGCTGCTATTTCCGATTTTTACATTGACCCTGCGGGCAGTTTATAATATGATAAGTAAGAACTGTCAATTCGTTTATGACGGTTCGGAATGCTTTGAACGCATTTTGAGGGGAGTGCAGCCGAATTACTGTTGCACTGTAGAAGGAGACTTATCATTATGAGCCAAAAGATACCGTACATTACAAAAGAAAAAGCAGAACAAATTGCCCAAAAATATCCTACGCCTTTTTATCTGTATGATGAAGCGGGGATCCGTAAAAGAGCCCGTCTGGTGAACAAGGCGTTTGCCTGGAATAAAGGGTTTAAAGAATATTTTGCGGTAAAGGCTACGCCGAACCCGTATATTTTGCGGATTTTAAAAGAAGAAGGCTGCGGCGCGGACTGCTCGTCCCTGACCGAGTTGCAAATGAGTCATGCCGCGGGACTGACAGGCCGTGACGTGATGTTCAGTTCCAATGAAACCCCTGCGGAGGATATGCAGCTGGCCAAAAAAATGGGCGCGATCATCAATCTGGACGACCTGACCCATGTGGAATTTCTGGAACAGGTGGCGGGCATACCCGAAACCATCTGCTGCCGTTTTAATCCCGGCGGCCATTTTGCCATTGCCAACAGCATTATGGATAACCCCGGCGATTCCAAATACGGTATGACCCGGGAGCAGATGGTGCAGGCATACAAAATGCTGATGCAGAAGGGCGCCAAGCATTTTGGCATCCATGCGTTCCTTGCATCCAATACCGTGACAAATGCGTATTATCCGGAGCTGGCCCGGCAACTGTTCACGCTGGCTGTGGAACTGAAAGAAGAAACCGGGGCGGATATTACGTTCATTAATCTGTCCGGCGGCGTGGGCATCTCCTATCATCCGGAACAGGCGGAAAATGACATTCTGGCTATTGGCGAAGGGGTACGCAAGGTGTTTGAAGAGGTGCTTGTGCCGGCCGGCATGGGCAACGTAAGCCTGTTCACGGAAATGGGCCGCTTCATGCTGGCCCCGTTCGGTGCGCTGGTGACCCGCGCGATCCACGAGAAGCATATTTATAAAGAATATATCGGCGTAGACGCCTGCGCGGCAAATCTGATGCGCCCGGCCATGTACGGTTCCTACCACCACATTACAGTGCTGGGAAAAGAAAATGCGGAACTGTCTCATGTTTACGACGTGGTGGGCGGTCTTTGCGAGAACAATGACAAATTTGCAATTGACCGCAAGCTGCCGGAAATTGAAAAAGGCGATTTATTATTTATCCACGATGCCGGCGCCCACGGTTTTTCCATGGGCTATAACTACAACGGCAAGCTGCGCAGCGCGGAACTGCTGCTGCAGGAAAATGGTGAGGTAAAAATGATCCGCCGGGCAGAAGAACCGAAGGACTATTTTGCCACCTTTGATTTCAGCGAAGAGTTTCCGGAACTGAAAACCTATTGAGGTACTGTCGGTTCCATACGTATGTGCGCAGGACAGCACATGTATGAACAGTGCGGTATTTTTCCGAATCATTTCATCTTAAGTTAAAAAAGAATACGGCTATAAAAAAAGAAAGACCGGACAAAACCGTTCACGATTGCTATTCTATCGACTCATTCGCCTGTGGCTTCGAAACTCGGGGCTTCGCCCCTCAAACAGTCTCGCCACGGTCGGCGAATTTCGTCTCATAGAATCACGCAATCGTTCCCGATGTTTTGTCCGGCCTTCCTTTTTTTGAAAGCCTTGTTCTTTATAACGTTTCTATTTTCTGAGATCGCTTCCTAACGCCCGGACATCATCGGCTGTTTCCGTTTTTGTCAGGACATAGAGGAAATCTCCCGCGCGGATGATGGTATTCCCTTCCGGCACCAACTGGTCCGGCCCCCGCTTTACATCTACCAGCAGCGTGTGGTCAGGCCATGGGATATCTTTCACCTTTTTGTTTTCGATGATACTGCCGCTGCTGACCGGCACTTCCACGATATCCCGTTCTTCTTTAACTACGTCCGGATCCGGCGTGCTGTGGCTCTGCAGGTTTTTCAGAAGCAGGGCTTCATAGATAGGCTGACTGCCGCAAAGCTGTGCCACGATATAAGCGATAGCCGACGTGATTCCTAAAATCATAAGGTGGGAAAAGCTTCCGGTCATTTCGCTGATTAGTACGGTGCCGGTGATGGGGGCCCGTACCGAAGCCGAAAAAAATGCGGCCATGGCGATTACAATAACATTGGCGGCGTGGTTGGCTGCAATCAGGTGAAATGCTAACAGGAAGTGGGCGCAAATGCTGCCTACCAAAGCGCCTAACACGAGCATGGGGAGGAAAAAACCGCCGGGAACACCGGTTCCGTAGCTGATCAGGGTGAACAAAAACTTTCCGATCAATAAGGTCACAAGAAGCTGCACCGGGAAAGTCTTTAACGCCAGTTCGTTGACCAGCAGATTGCCGCCGCCCAGCACCTGGGGCAGGGCAAAACCCAGCAGACCCGCGCAAAGGAGTGAAAAAGCGATTTTATAATACAGGTTTTTAAAAACGGGGAGACCGTAGAACTTGTTTATGTTTAACAGGCCTGTATTAAAAAGGACGCCGCAGAGTCCGGCGACGACCGCGATCGCGACGGCGTAAAGCAGATGGATATGAGGGAAGGGCGGCAGTCCGTAAAAGCTGAAAATAAAACCGCGGCCGAATAACACACGGGAAACAAAAGTGGCCGTCAGGGCTGCCGTCATTGCCGGCAGCAGTACGACAGCGGAAAAATTGCGATGCAGTTCTTCCAGTGAAAAGATAACGCCTGCCAGAGGCGCGTTAAAGGCAGCGGCCAGTCCTGCGCCGGCGCCGCTGGTGATCAGGTAACGTTCTTCCATGCGTGAACGTCCCCAAAAACGGCTTATGCCCTGCGCCGTCACTGCGCCCAGCTGGATGGAAGGGCCTTCCCGGCCCAGGGACAGACCGGCGCCCAGGCCGATGACGCCCCCTGCCAGCTTGACCCATAAAACGCGGAACCAGTTCATGCGCATAAAACCGAGAATAACGCCTTTGACCTGGGGAATACCCGAGCCGCCCGCCATGGGTTCGTAGATTGTCAGCTTGTAGAGAACTGCGCCGATGACAAGCAGAGCAGCGAACCAGCCTGCCGTATACAGATCCGGCAGCTGCGTCAGCTGTTCGTACAGATCCGTGCGCCATTCCTCGGCTTTTGTCAGCAGAAACCGGAACAGACTGATGACAAGGCCGGAAAAGATACCGACAATGATGCCTTCCCAGAACAGTTTAAACTGAAAGCTGTGCCAGTGGTTTAACGAACGGTATGTGTTTACAATTTGCGAACGGGTAGCAGCATCAGGAGAATTTTGCTTTTTGCTTTGCGAATGTGTCAGTTGCATAAAAAGAAATACCTGCCCATATATAATCTAACTAATTATACCACTCCTGTTTTACAGGGCAATAAGAAATGGCTCATATCAAAGCGATATGAGCCAAAATTTTCCATAACCGGGAATGACCGGCTGAAATTTCAGAAAGGGTTCGGTTCCGGTTGACCAAAGGTTCCTTAATGCGCGGCAGAAGGCTTTCCGGAGATTGTATTCACATTGCCCTGCAGTTCCTCATCAAAGCGGGGATTCAGGTAATTCACGTACAGCCAGGCCAGGATACTGCCGGAAATATTGTGCCAGCTGCTGAAGATGGCGCCCGGAACGGCAGCGGCTGCCAGGGCGGGGAAGTGGGTCTTCGCCAGTCCTGCGGCCAGCCCGGAGTTCTGCATGCCAACTTCGATGGACAGGGCCACGCATTTTTTCCAGCTCATGCCGGAGATGCGTCCAATGGCAAAGCCCAGGGCGCTGCCTAACAGATTATGCAGCACTACCACGGCCATGATGGTAGCGGAAGAAGCCAGGATGGCATCCCGGCTTGCACCGGCCAGACCTGCGATTAACAGGGAAATGCAAAGGCAGGACAGAGCCGGCAGATAGGCTTTTGCCTTTTCGCACCAGTCCGGGAAACAGTGACGCAACGCTACACCGAAGCCAATGGGGATAATGACGATTTGTACAATGCTCCAGAACATGGCGATCGGGCTGAAGTCGATGCGCTGCCCGATGATCATGTAAGTGAGCAGGGGGGTCATAATGGGGGAAAGCAGGGTGGATACCGTTGTCATAGTTACCGAAAGGGCCAGGTCGCCCTTGCTGATAAAGGTAATTACATTGGAAGCGGTACCTCCCGGACAGGTACCTACCAGTACCACGCCGACCGTAAGGGCCGGGTCCAGGTTAAAAGCCCGGGAAAGGGCGTAGGCGAGAAAGGGCATGATGGCATACTGGGCTACCGCACCCAGCAATACATCCCGGGGTCTCTGCAGGATCAGCTTGAAATCCTTCAGTTCCATCGTGGTACCCATACCGAACATGATGATGCCCAACATCATGCTCAGGAGCGAGAAGCCGGCCAGTTTTCCCAGTACCCAGGTAAAAGCCGGCGGACAGGTCATACCTCCGATAAAGAACAGGATGATAACCAGACCAAAATACTTGCCAATCAGCTCACATAATTTTTTCATACTTTTTTCCTCCTTCTGCCAGTGATCTTTTGGAAGAAGCCCATAACCCGGTCCGCTGTTGCAGACGTTTGTACAGGTTCTTCCCGGCGTTGACGGAGAACGGTATAAAAAAGCGCATCCGGACAGATGCGCAGTGCTTTATACCTGTTGCGTCTCGTCCCGGTCATTTCAGATCCAAGCGATGTATGACATTTTCGGAACAGCGGCTCAGGATGTCCCGGTAAAGCTCCTGCGAACAGGATGCCTTCCGACCTGGCTTCGTTCCACAGAGATAGTAGCAGAAAACGTTCCGCAATGCAAGTAAAATTTTTCAATGAGACACTTGTTGTAAAAATTATGGCTGAAACAGGTCATGGTGTAATCAAACCGTGACTTTTTTGTGACAGGGACTGCTTTCGATACATCCGAAACAGAAAGGTTATCTGCGGAAATGAAATAACAAATGATGCCGGAATGGGTACAGGCTTTTTTCAAATGACGTTGTTTATGCTATAATGATACGGAAACGCTGATTAATTCGTATGCAGGTGCTTTTTGTGACTGACTGCGTCAATGTCCCTCAACGCAGCTACGGCTGCGCCTTCGGGCCATTTCCTTGTCAGTCGCAAAAAGCTCTCGGTCATCGCACAAACTCATTTAATCAGCGTCTCCATAAAAAAGTTCACGTGAAGTTTTGCTTCGGGAAAGGCGGAAGCAGCAGGATATGAACCTTACAATTGCGAAAGATACGCGGACGGAGCAGATTATATCGAAAAGCCGGTTTATCTGTTCGCTGAAAAAAGTAAAAACGGAAGACGAGGCGCAGGAATTTATTAAAGCCGTGAAGAAAGAGTTCTGGGACGCAACGCATAATTGCAGCGCGTATGTAATTGATGAACAGCACCAGCGCTCCAGTGACGACGGGGAACCCTCCGGTACGGCGGGTATGCCGATGCTGGGCGTGCTGCGCAAACAGAACCTGCAGCAGGTAGCTGCCGTTGTAACACGCTATTTCGGCGGCATCAAGCTCGGCGCCGGAGGACTGGTGCGAGCCTATGCGGGCAGTGTTTCCCGGGCGGTAGAGGAAGCCGGGCTTGCACAAAAAGTCAGGATGGGCCTGTATGTATTTTCCTGTGAGCCGGGAGAGGCCGGAAAGATTACCAACCTGCTGTACCAGCAGCAGATGTTTACCCTGACGGATGCCGACTATGGAACCCGGGTGAATTTTACGCTGCGTATGCCGGAAGTATTGAAAGGACAGGCGGAAGCCTGGCTGACGGATGCGTTGCAGAGACAGACGGAACTGACGGAAGTCGGCTGGGAATACGAAGAGGTTCCCGTTACAGAATGAGAACAGAGAGTGGCAGGAGATCAACTATGCGGGCTGATTTACATATTCACACGACGGCATCTGACGGAACATGGGATCCGTCACAGGTAGTGGAGGCTGTCTGCGCGGCAGGGATTGGCGTTTTCGCTGTATCCGATCACGACAGTGTGGCCAATGTGGAGGAAACAAAGCTGCTGGCAGCCCAGGCCGGACTGCGCTTTCTTCCCGGTGTAGAACTGAATTCTACCAAAGACGGGCATAATTACCATATTCTGGGTTATGGAATCGATAGTCATAATACTGCGTTGCTGGAACTTTGCCGGCATAACCAGAGACTGCTGGAGCAAAAGGATGTTGACAGTGTGCGGAACCTGATTGAAAGAGGATGGCCGCTGTCCATGGAAGAATTTGCTTCCTATTCATATGATCCGCATCGGGGCGGTTGGAAGGCGCTGGCGTATCTGCAGGATAAGGGCCTGTGTACAGATGTAAATGATTTTTTCCGGCGCATCTTTACGGCGGAAAACGATCTGGGCTTTCCGGATTTTCCTGCGATTGCAGAAGTGGTTTCGGTCATCCATCAGTCGGGCGGCGTTGCAATCTGCGCGCATCTGGCCAGTGATTTTCACGGCGCCGGCATGCAGGAATACCTGCCCCGGCTGGTGGATGAAGAACTGGACGGATTTGAATGTTATCACTCCGGTCACCGTGCAGAGGACAGCCGGCTGCTGGCTCACTTCTGCCGTCGCCATAAACTGTACATTTCCGGCGGAAGCGACTGCCACGGAAGCTTTGTTCCGTCCCGGCATCTGGGGATTCCGGAAATAGACACGGGCATGCTGTATTTGCCAATGTTACAACAATGAAAAAAGCGCGAGGTTTCGCGCTTTTTTTACTTTGCGGACAGATTTTTCCAGCCTTTGGAAAAATAGAAAAGCAACACGGCGTAATAGGTGAAAGCACCGGCTGTAGTCCGGGATGCCAGCCAGGATGGAAAGAGCAGAAAAGCAAGGATGAGGAACAGTACGCTGAAAGCGATACCAAAGACAGATGTGAGTGAAAAATCTTTTTCGATAAAAGCTCTGCGGATGCGTATGACAGAAAAGAGACTGTTCCGGGAAGCAAAGATACCGAAAAAGAAACCGCTGACGATATATAGCGCCGTATTCACAATTTGACTGAACGTTGCGCCGTTAAAACCCGATTCCATGAAAATTCCTCCGGAAGTTCTGAAAGATTCTTCAAAAAATTGCTGTGCCGGAACACAGTTGTGTTACAATTATATTATATAATGGTTTTACATGTAAACTGAAAAAAGGAAAGCAGGTGCATACGATGGCAGGGGCAGCCCTTCAGGGGATAAAGGTCGTCGATTTTTCACAGTGGCTGCCGGGACAGTATTGCGGCATGGTACTGGCGGACTACGGCGCTGATGTAATCAAGGTGGAAGGCGTGACGGGGGATCCCAACCGTAACTTTGCTCCACGGCTGGCGCCCGGCATGAGCAGCTGGAACCTTGCGCTGAACCGGAATAAACGGGGCATCACGGTCAATTTAAAAACGGAGGAAGGGAAAGAAATACTGAAACGCCTGCTGAAGGAGGCGGATGTGTTTCTGGAAGGGTTCCGTCCCGGTTATTTGCAGTCAAAGGGATTAGGCTACGAGGATGTGACGCAGGTAAATCCCCGTTTGATTTACTGTTCCATAACCGGCTTCGGACAGGACAGCAAATATAAGCAGCAGCCTGCCCACGATTTGAACATCATCGGGCTTTCCGGCATGTGTTTTTTAAACGACTGCGGCAAGGTAGCCATCAGCGAGGTACAGGTGTCGGCGATAGGCAGCGCCCTGAATGCCGCAGCAGCCATTTCCATGGCGCTGCTGGCGAGAGAACGGACGGGAAAAGGGCAGCGCATTGACGTGAGCCTGTACAACACGGCGCTGAGCATGCAGATTGTTTCCCTGTCCAGCATTATGGGATGCAGGGTGACGGGGGATACGCCTTTTGGCCGCTGTGCTCACTATTATGATGTATATGCCACGAAAGACGGGAAGTACGTCAGCGTAGGAACCATTGAACCAAAGTTCTGGCAAAAATTCTGTGATATGATCGGTTTGCCGGAGTTGAAGGACCGGCAGCATGATTTTGCCCACGAAGAGGAGATTACGCAGATCATAAGCGAAAAACTGAAAACGAAAACCCGGGACGAATGGGTGGCGCTTGCGGAAAACGGGTCTTTCTGCATCACGCCGGTCAACAGTCCGGACGAGGTACTGGAAAGCGATATGACTGCAGCGTCGGGCATGCTGGAAACACGGACGGAGGATGTAGGTACCGTTACCTATCTGCATTCCGCGATGAAAATGTCCGATACCCCCGGTAATATACGGTTCCGCGCGCCGTACGCAGGGGAGCATAACCGTGAAGTGTTATGCACGTTGGGATACACAGAAGAAGAAATCGCTGCATTTAAGGCCAAAGGAATCGTTTGAGCGTTGTTTCGTTTTGCCGGTCACAGATAATGACAGATATGTTTGACAGGCGTGTTGGAAAAAAGTAAGGAGTTTCACGTGAAACATTTTTTTAAAATCATCGTTACGATTCTGTGCTTTTGTACGTTTGGCTTTTCCGGTCAGCCGGCAGAAGCCGGAATGATCAGTGAAAAACAGGAAATAGAAATGGGAAAGGCGACTGCCAGACAGATTGAAGCCCGTTACGGAGTCCTCAATGATCCTCAGATCACTGACAGGGTAAATCGTATCGGACAGAGCCTGGTAGATGTCTGCGGCCGTAAAAATCTCACCTACACATTCAAGGTGCTGAACACGGAAGACGTGAATGCGCTGGCCTGCCCCGGCGGTTTTATTTATGTGTTCAAGGGGCTGGTGGACTACATGCCTTCCGATGCGGAACTGGCAGGCGTGCTGGGGCATGAGATCGGGCATGTGGTAAAACGCCACACAGTTCACCAGCTTGAAAAAAATATGTGGACCCAGCTGGCTGCAATCCTAGCGGGGGTCGCTTCCGGGAACGGCGATGTACTGGCTATGGGTATGGTGGTCGGCGACGCGCTGGCTGCCGGGTACAGCAGGGCGGACGAAAGCGCGGCAGACCGGGAAGGCTTTGCCTATACAGTAAAAGCAGGCTACAGCCCTTATGCTATGCTGGTGACCATGCATAAGCTGCAGGAACTGGCCGACGAATACGGGAACCCGGGCTGGGGGATTTTTGACAGCCACCCCGACCCGGCGCAGCGTATACGGAATATGTATAAGTTGATGGATCCCATGAAGATGACTCCGTCGCCGGTATTGGGAACGGACGGTATCGCCAGTGTAAAAGAAACCTTTGGCAATTCCAAAGACGTGTGGAGCTTTGACATAGCGGCGGCAGCCGGCGGCAATAAACCCATGTATCGGGCGGAACTGCTGGCAGGCTCCCTTTACCAGGTCCGGCAAAAAGATAAAATTGAGCCGTCTCATTTTATTGTGTTTGAGTCGAATGATAAGGCCGAGATATATTATGAAGACATTCAGCTGTACACAGTTTATAAACAGGACGCGGCGGGCTTTGCCGGGATTGGCGCCTGTGCGGCAGATTGTGTGGAACGGTTCCGGGAATGGGCTGAAAAAGTGAATCGGGCGAAACCGGTTGCAAAACAGTAAGATTTTGTATAAAATTTAAATTATAGAAGAAATCCTGTTACGAAACATCCCCGGGATATTCGTAAACCTGGATCGGATTAATGAAAAGCGAGGTGCGGCAATGAAGACAAAATCCTGGAAAAAAAGAATCGGATCGGTAGTGTTATGCGGCATGATAGGAACTTGCCTGCATACTGCGATGCAGCCCCTTCCGGCAGTTCATGCGGCTAATATCGGAGGCATTTTAGGAACGGTTATCCAGGGCGCGGCGGCAACGCAGCAGGTTAATGAGGTAATTAAGTATTATGAGTCGGAAGAAGGACGCCGGAAGTTGTTTGAAGGATATAAAGAAAAATACGGCGTTTCCGATAACTATTACCGCCAACAGCAGCTGGATGAAATGATGCCCCGTCTGACCAAAGGGATTGCGGCTGTGGATCCTTCCATCCATCAAAAACCTTACCTGTATTTTGTGAATAAACAGCAAAGCTTTAACGCGTTTTGCAGTATGGGCCATGTCATGAGCGTCAACGAAGGGCTGTACAGCCTGACGGATAATCCGGACGAAGTGGCCGTAGTGCTGGCTCATGAAATGGGGCACGGGCAGAAGAATCATGTGGCGTCCGGCATGCGTAAAAAGCTGAATGTGGCCATAGCGGCCGGCGTGCTGGGGTCAGCGGTGGGCGGTTCGGCCCTGACAAACCTGGCCATGAATATCGCGGTCAATCAGATCGATACGGTGGCAATCACGAAAAGCGCCGAATGGGAAGCCGATAACCTGGCCTTTGACTACGTGATCAATGCCGGCTATAATCCGGGGGCTGCCGCTGCAATCTGGCAGCGCGTCGAAGAAAAATACGGAAAATCCAAGAGCAGCTTTGCCGGCGAAATTTTCTCGCCCAGCGATCATCCCACCCACCAGCAGCGTCGTGAGAATTATGTGAAGAAACTGTTTGAATACAGCGGCAAACACGTAACTGCCGAAAAGGGCGTAGTCAAAGTCAATGGAAAAGCGCTGGTAAAACCGGCCGCGGCAGGAGATCAGAGCGGGGCAGAGCGCTCGTACTTCGTGCTGGGTAATCTGGCGGCAGCGTACCATAACGGGCATAACAAATCCAATGCCTACGCTTCCGGTAACACGCTGATGCTGGGGCAGCAGCCTATTATGGCCTGCCACGCGGGGGATCCTTCCGCTTCGGAACTGGCTGATTTGCTGAATCGCATAAAATAACATTTTAAAAGGGAACATAATACATTTTAAGGAGGGGACATAATGGAAAACAAACTGTGGAATGCATTGCAGACGTTTAAATCCGAGGGGTACGAATGGGTGGAACTTTCTCATTCCCTCAACAATGACAGCCCGTTCTGGAGCGGCATACCGGAAGGCTCTGTGGAGCTGAGCAAGGTAGTTTTTGACTGGGGCAACCCCATGCTGGAATGCCTGATCCACACCTTTAAATTCCCGGGGCAGTTCGGTACCCATGTTGATTTCCCGGGCCACTTTGTTAAGGACGCGCCGTTATCGGAAAAGTACGGCGTGAAAGACTTTGTCTTCCCTCTGGCAGTCATCGACATCAGTGAAAAGGTGAAGGAAAATGTTGACTACGCCGTTACCGTAGACGATATCAAAGCCTATGAAGCCAAATACGGGCCGATTCCGGAAGGCGCTTTTGTGGCCCTGCGGACTGACTGGTATAAACGCTGGCCTGACATGGAAAAGCTGGCTAACGCCGGAGCAGACGGTAACGAGCACTGCCCGGGCTGGTCTCTGGACGCGCTGAAATATATTTTTGAAGTGCGGAAAGCGGCGGCTAACGGCCATGAAACCCTGGACACGGACGCCAGCTATCTGGCTGTGGAAGCGGGGGATCTTGCTTGCGAACGTTACGTACTGAGCATCGGAAAGCTGCAGATCGAAGTGCTTTGCAATCTGGATAAAGTGGCGCCTGCCGGGGCGGTACTGTTTGCATCCTGGCCGCGTATCGAAGGCGCGACCGGCCTGCCGGCCCGGGTGTATGCGCTTACACCGAAACAATAAAACGTTAGAAAACAAAGAAAGGACACGCAAAATGACCAGAAACCTGCGTAAACTGTACAGTGCTGCGCTGGCAATGCTGGTAACGCTGCTGCTCCCGGTAGTGGTGCTGGCGGCTGGCAAGGAGATCATCATCCTGCACACTAATGATATTCACTGCGGTGTTGCCGACAATCTGGGGATTGATAAAGTATCCCAGTACAAAAAAGATCTGAAGAAGCAGGGACATCCCGTGGCGCTGGTGGATGCCGGCGACGCGATCCAGGGCGCTCCTATCGGTACGCTTTCTAACGGCGAATCCATTGTTAAAATCATGAATGCGGTTGGGTTTGATTTCGTCATTCCCGGCAATCATGAATTCGATTACGGCATGGAACGTTTCCTCAAATTAGCGTCCCGGCAGAAATGCGGGTATTATTCCTGCAACTTTGTTGACGTAAAAACCCGGAAACCCATCCTGAAACCCTATAAGATTCTCACCCTGGGTGGGAAAAAGGTTGGATTCGTAGGCGTCACCACTCCGGAAACCCTGGTGACCTCTACTCCCAAGTATTTTCAGGATAAAGACGGAAAATTCATTTACGGTTTCTGTGAAGACCAGACCGGTGAAAAAGTTTATCGCGCAGTTCAGCGTGCAGTCAATAATGCCCGCAAAGAAGGAGCGGACTATGTATTCCTGGTAGGGCATCTTGGAACCAACGGATCTATTTCCTACTGGTCCAGCGGCGCCATGGCGGCCAATACCTACAATATTGATGCTGTCATCGACGGTCACTCCCATGAACTGTACATTCCGCCTCATAAAGTAACCAACAAGGCCGGCAAGGATGTGCTGGTAGCCCAGACCGGGACCAAACTCCAAAGCCTGGGAAGGATAACCATCCGCGAAGACGGCTCCATTTCATCTGATTTAATACAGGAACTGAAAGCAGCGGATCCGAAAATCACCAAACTGGTTGCCAAAGAAAACAAACGCTTTGACGCAATCCTGAACCAGCCGGTTGGCGAAGCCATGATCGATCTGACGATTGACGATCCCAAAACCGGCAAACGCCGGGTGCGCTGCTCCGAAACCAATTTGGGCGATTTTATTTCCGATGTTTACAGGTCTGTGCTGGATACGGATATTGCCATGGAAAACGGCGGTTCTATCCGCAACACCATTAAGAAAGGCGTGTTCACTTACAACGATTTGTTGCAGTCTTTCCCCTTCGGCAATATGTGTACGGTCATTGAAGCTACCGGCCAGCAAATCGTAGACGCTCTGGAAGTCGGCGTTTCCAATTACCCCGGCGAGCACGGGGCCTTCATGCAGGTTTCCGGCATGACCTATGCCATTGATTCCAGGGTTCCGTCCGGCGTGGTGGTGGATGCCAAGGGCAATTTTGTGGAAGTGAAAGGCGAACGCCGTGTGAAGGACGTTATGGTCGGCGGCAAGCCCATTGACCTGAACGGGAAATATACGGTCTGCGGCAGCAATTACATCCTGAAAGACGGCGGGAACGGCCTGGTGATGTTCAAACAGAGCAGGTTGTTGAAAGACGGTGTCATGATGGATGTGGACGCTATCATGGAATATGTGCAAAACCACCTGAACGCCAAGATCAAAGAGGGATACGAAAATCCCTATGGCGCAGGGCGCATTGTCATTAAATAAAAATGAATCAGGCGTAAGATAATTGAAAAAACGGAGGAAAATAACATGGGTAACCGTATCAGGAAACTGTACGTCTCAATCCTTGTGTCGCTGGCAACACTGATGATCCCGGTGGTTGTCATAGCGGCAGGCAAGGAAATCATCATCCTGCACACTAATGATATTCACTGCGGAGTTACCGACAATCTGGGGATTGATAAAGTATCCCAGTACAAAAAAGATCTGAAGAAACAGGGACATCCCGTGGCTTTGGTAGATGCCGGCGACGCAATTCAGGGCGCGCCTCTCGGCAAGCTGTCTACCGGCGAATCCATCATAAAGATCATGAATGCCGTGGGCTATGATTTCGTCATTCCCGGCAACCATGAATTCGATTACGGTATGGCGCGCTTCCTGCAGCTGGCGTCCAGGCAAAAATGCGGGTACTATTCCTGCAATTTTGTGGATGTCAAAACTCGGAAACCCATTCTGAAACCCTATAAGATTCTCAATCTGGGCGGTAAAAAGATTGGGTTTGTAGGCGTTACCACTCCGGAAACCCTGATTACATCAACTCCTGTATATTTCCAGGATAAGGATGGGAAATTCATCTACGGTTTCTGCGAAGACCAGACCGGCGAAAAAGTCTACCAGGCGGTACAGCGTGCCGTCAACAACGTCCGCAAAGAAGGAGCGGACTACGTTTTCCTGGTAGGGCACCTGGGCACTGAGAGCTCCATCCCCCACTGGTCCAGCGGTGCGGTGGCGGCCAACACTTACAATATTGACGCTATCATTGACGGACACTCCCACGAACAGTACATTCCCCCGCATAAGATCATTAACAAGGCGGGGAAGACAGTGCTGGTAGCCCAAACCGGAACCAAGCTTCAGAGCCTGGGGCAGATGGTTATCAAAGAAGATGGCACCATCACCTCCGAACTGGTGAAAGGCCTGAAAGCAGCGGATCCCAAGGTTACTAAACTGGTGGCCAAAGAGAATAAACGGTTTGAAAAAATATTGAACCAGCCTGTAGGTGAAGCCTTTGTAGAGCTCACTGCCAATGACCCTAAGACCGGGAAACGCCTGGTGCGCAATGGGGAAACCAACCTGGGAGACTTTGTAGCGGATACTTACCGGAGCGTGCTGGATACGGACATTAGTATGGTAAACGGCGGCTCCGTCCGCAATACCATTAAGAAGGGCGTGTTTACCTATAATAATTTGCTGGAGGCATTCCCCTTCGGCAATATGTGCACAGTCATTGAAGCCACCGGTCAGCAGATCGCAGACGCCCTGGAAGTGGGCGTTTCCGAATATCCCGGTGAGCATGGGGCCTTCATGCAGGTTTCCGGCATGACCTACGCTATCGATCCCAAGGTTCCTTCCGGGCTGATTCTGGACGCCAAGGGCAACTTTGCAGGCGTGAAAGGCGAGCGCCGGGTGAAAGACATCCGGATTAACGGCAAGCCGATTGACCTGAATGCGAAGTATACGGTGGGCGGTACCACCTATGTGCTGAAGGACGGCGGCAACGGTCTGGTGATGTTCAAGCAGTGCAAGCTGCTGAAAGACGGCATCATGACGGACGTGGACGCCATTATGGAATATGTTCAGAATCATCTGAACGCCAAGGTCAAAGAGGGGTACGAAAATCCCTATGGCGCAGGACGTATTACAATCAAATAAACACGAAAAAGACACATTTTTGCCTTACAGTATGTTTGCCTAATATAACACGACATTTATTACTGGACTTTGAAGGACAACCCCGGAAAAGACTGGAAAACTCTGGAAACCCTTTTATAACGAAGGATTCCGGAGTTTTTCTTTTTCCTTTTTCGAGGAAAGTGAGCGACATTTAATTTCGGACTTTTGGGAAGGCCGTGGACAAATTGCGAGAAATGGAAATTTTTGAAGAAAAATATTAAAGACCGTTCAAAGGTGCTTCAATTCGTTGTTAAACGCTTATTAAAGACATGGAAAGAAAAGTGCGGTGTGTTTCTGGGGTGGACGGACTAATTCACTTATGCTTTTTACTTATTCACCATAAAATGCCGTAACGATGCGTTTTTTTGAAATGTTGCAAAAAACAGGACTAATTCACTCCTACATTCACTTTTTGTATAAACCTATCAAAATCCTGCATAAATGCTGTATAATTTAAACAGCAAAAGTAAGCCTGGGCGTGTGTGGGCTTCAGGCTTAACTTTTATTACTTCCCCTGGCGTGATATAATTTGTTTGCGACAACATCATCACGAGGGGAGAGTGAGTACTATAATTATCAATTCATATACGCCATTTATAAGAGTTATTGAAAACTTAAATAAAATGAGTCTGATGACGAATATTCCTAAAGATTCATTCCGCTCTGCGATGCTGCATTCTTTGAGGTTTCCCGCACAAATTAATCCGTATCACCCAGATAAATATATTAACTTTAGAAGCAAATTTGCTGATGCGCTTTTGAATCAGCCAGGAACAAATACAGCCAAGGCTCTTTTGCGGGCAGGTGTTATCGTGCACCCGTCTTTCACGATGGCAGGTCTTATCCATGATAGATATTTTTCATCAGTTAACCGTTTTGCTGGGCTTTTAGGCCAGTCGGTATCTCAACGGCAAATGGATTTTGCTGCCAAACTACAGCGACTGCAACCACTCTTGAACCCGGAACATGTTCGTATTGCTTCTGATTTAGCAGAATCCATTGAAGTAACAGATGAACCTGCGGATGTTATACCGTTACCAAGACTGGATATTGAGTCAATACATAATGATGAAAGCAGGGCAGCTGCTGTTGACAATTATGTTCAAGCTGCTACAGATATCCTTGAACAAGACATTCCACATCATGTAACGGATTGGTTTGAAAGAGTATATCCAATACAACGCTTAAGGCTGTGGGAAAAAATGCCTGATAAGCCTGAAACATTAATATTTCTTAATGAAATTATTATGTCCCTGCTGGTTCAAATGGTGGTGGCAAGCGATGTTGAAAAACTTAAAATTTTTGAAGCTGTTTGCAGTAAGTTACTTATGGCTTATTGCGTCTTCCGTTGCCTTTTTGCCGCTATGGATAAGGCTTGCGAAGAGGTAAATGAAAAGAATCATCATCTGTAACGAATTGAGAATATTAGAAATTTCCCTTATTACATCTAATCCATAATAAGTAGCCAGTAAGAAGACTACTATAGTTAAAATACTTGCAGAACAGAATACTGATATTAAGATTATAGTGAGCTTCTTCGCTTCGTTCAGCTGCACTTCAATGGAGCGGTTCTCCTTTTCAGTGTGTGGCTGTAGAATTTTTGGCAATATAATCATCAACGAATCTCCTTTATCACACGGGCCTTCAGATCCGGGGTTTCAATCAGGCACTTGAGCCACTGGCGGCCAAACTGCCAGCATTCGGCTTCTGTCTCCAGGAAGATGTCCAGGCGGTCTTTATATCAGCCGCCGAAGCGGTCCGCCACGATCAGGACGCGACCGTCCGGCAGCGTGACCTTTGTGCCGAAGGGCAGGTGATCCGCCGCGCATATCCCGTTCCAGTTCATTTGCGCGGTCTTCAAGTTCTATCAGTTCATACTCTTCATTAAGACAGCAGTATGATCCGGTATTCTCTGCAGAACTAAAGACACAGTTGCCGCAGTCACGCTTTCTGCAGTAACGTAGAATTTGCTTATATGCTTCAATAGCTTTTCTGTGTTCATTCATTTGAGTCACCTCGTTATATCAACTGTTGGCCGTATCAATGTCTGCCGCAACGTCAAGGGCAGCGTCGTAAACAATGTCTGCCAGTTCCGGACCTGTTAATGTGGAGTTAATAGTAATCTGGATCGTGAACCGGCCTTCTTTATGGAAAACATACTGCAGCTGCTTGCTTTGGGTTCTGTCCCATTTGTCCGCATTGCTGCTGGTGGGTTCGGCCTGTTTCGGTTTGTCCACATACCATTTTTGTCCGACCGGTGTTTGTTTAGGTTCACAGGCTGGCTGTTCCGCCGGTTCGTCTTCCCGGATCGCTGCCGATGGCTCTTCTTCCGGCAAATCGGTGACAGCATCCGCTGCCGTTTCGTTTTCGGGCAGTCCTTTTTTTACGATTTCCCCGAACTCTGTGACCTGATCCGTTGCAGCCAGGGCGGCCTGGATTTCGCCCATGGAACATTGCAGTACCATTGCCAGTTTTTGCATGGTGCTTTCTTTGAGGGAATAGCATTTTTCGTGACGGATGTTGTGCAGCGTACTGGAACTGATACCGGCTTCCATCAATGCGGTGGTGGTCAGGCCCAGTTCCGCCTTGCGGCGTTCGATGAATTCATACAGCTTTGACATGTTTTCCACTTCCTTCCAATAAAAAAATCGGTATAGAGCTTTGCTCTATACCGGTATTATGAAGGCTGAATGGGTAAGTTTACAGAGATAGCAGTTTATTAAAGCACTTTAAAAATAGAAAAAAACGGGCATAAAAAAACTGGTTACCAAAACGGTAGCCAGTTTTTTTAATTTTTCTTGTTAATTTTGGTTCCGTACACAAAAACGGCACACAGTCCAACGATATCAACAGATACTAAGATTGCACCGGCCCAATCGTGGCCACTTAAAATACAGTATACTCCGGCTAAGACAATTACTAAGCTTAAAAAAGCGCCTATAATTATTCCCCAAAAGCTGTTTCTGTTTTGCGCATCCACAACAGATTTTTCTAAAGATTGTCTGTGTGCAGATTGATTTTCCGCCATTGTGATGATGCGATTAGCTGCATCAGGAACGGCGTCGTTATAACGAATTAACTCTTCGGGATCAGGCAATGGGGCGCTACGATATTGCTGTTGCGCCACTAAAATGCCATTTGTATCGGACGGAATGGAGGGCATTCCGGGAGTAGGCATTTGAACATTGCCTACAGTAGTATTTGGTTTATTTACTAAAGATCTTCTTTTTGCCATATTACTGAACCTGAAGCTTGTGTTTGTTTATTGCGACATTAATATCTGCACCGACCATTTCCCAATCAGAAGCTATTGCGTTAGCATCAGCTTGAGAAGGCGTTGCGTCATAGTTATAGATATTCATTGTAGCACCCATGTCCATGATAGTTGCAACGCCTAACAAAAAGCAAGGTAACGCTCTAAAGAGTCTAAAGGTTTTACTTGCCATAAATAATAGGCCTCCTTTCCTATCAAACGACTTAAAAAGATGAGAGATAATCATTTTGTACATTAAAATATATCACTTTTTTACTTAAAACACAATAAGAATATGTGAAATTTTACGGCCTGCAGCGCTGGCAGGGTACGTAGCCGCTGTTGATGGCTTCGTCGCGTGTTTCGATGTAGACGCGGTTGCTTGGCTTCATCTGGGACACGGAGCTGCAGGAGTCGTGGTGAAATTTGCGGGTGTTTCGATTTCCGACGTAGGCGAGGGCGGTGGAGCAGATCAGGATCAGGACGGCGGTCAGTGCGAGTATGCGTTTCATCGGCGCGGCTCCTTTCGGTTTGGGTTAAAAAAATCAGGGATTATATATTTTCGTCTTTGAAATATTCAGGGAAAGCGCGTTTAATTTGTATTTTTGCCCAACTGCGAATATCTGGATCACTGTCGGTCAATAATTGATTTATCATTTTTAATATTTTAATTCTGTCATCATCCACACTATCTTCGCTTGCAACTAATGCCCTATCAATAGGAAAATCATAAGCAAAAGGGTCTTTTTGGTCACTATAAGGGGTCTTACAACCGGTTAGCAACCAATCATATGAAACATGACAATGCTCAACAACAGATTTCAAATATGATAAACTTGGTTTCTTCCCGCGTTCCACATTTTTTACATACGAAACAGAGATCCCTAAAAGATCAGCTAATTGTTGCTGTTTTAAATTTTGTTTCAAACGGGCTTCTTTTAAACGTTTGCCGATACTGACAAAATCAAAAGACATAATACACCCCACGACCCCAAAAGGAAACTTTTATTATTGACAAGTTTCCTATGGGTGACTTATAATGTTATTGTAATCAGATTTCCTCCCGCCGCAAACCCTTCCAGGTTATGGGATGACTGAACAGGAGAGGCAGGAGCAGAGGAACTTCTGGTTACGTGAAGGCAGTCTGCCGATTTTTTTTAGACCGTGGCAGATTACCTGTAAACCAAAAGAAGGCAAAAAGAAAGAAGGTGGTACGCCAACCATGAAACGAGTTTTACGAAAGATTATCGACAATGCGGTCCCGCTCTGGTACGCAAAGGACAAGGATATGAAGATCCGGTTGTCCAGGGCGGTCGCCATCCATGCGGCACAGTTCCTTAAACTATACTGTGAATGGAAAATCACTGGCGAATGCCGGAGCTGCCCGTTCCTGAAAAGCCCGGAAGGCTACTGCATGCTGCACGTAGCAAAACCGGATGAGTGGGAGCTTCCGGAAAGCGAGACGAACTATGATAAAACGCAAACGTAAATGGCGAAGAGCGCCCAGACAGGTTTTGAGATGTGAATTAGATGATAAAGCATCGTTTAAAACAAAACTTCTTGAAAATTTGCGCAAGCTGCTTCAATCTATTGCCAATACTTTTAGATTAATTGCCAAAGGTTTATCTTATGACCTAATTAAGGCTTTGCAAACGCGACATCACTTTGAATTGAAATTACTAAGAGAGGAGGAGAGACCATGACGTTACGGCACTTTAACCTGTGCGAGTTTGCCTGCCGTTGTTGCGGGCAGCTGCCGCCCGGCGGCATGAACCCGGTTCTCTTGCAGAAGCTGGACGACATGCGCGAGGAGATCGGCATGCCCATCATCGTGACCAGCGGCTACCGTTGCCCGCGCCACAACTATAACGTGGGCGGCGTCAGCAACAGCCAGCACGTGAAAGGGAACGCGGCGGACATCTATTGCCGCGGCCTTACGGTGGACAGGCTGGCGGCCTACTGTGTGAAGCATGGCTTCGACGGTATCGGTCGCTATTACGGGATGCAGTTCGTCCACGTGGATGTACGGGACAACGGCAACAGCCCGAACGAATACCGCTGGGAGGGATAAGCGTGAAAGTTTTGGAAACGTTCATCCTGGCAGGTTTCGTTTTGGGAGTGGCGGCAGCAGCAATTCTGTTAGTCTGTCTGCCGGTGTTCCTCTGCATATACGTTTTTAAATGGTGTTAAGCTAAGAAAGGAGGCCAACCAGATGACAGGCAAGGAGATCCGGGCAGCGCTGCTGTTGAAGAACAAGTACCTGACCGATATTGCCAGGGAAGAAAACGTCAGCAAGCAGTTTGTGAGCAATGTGGTGAACGGCCATAAGCGCAACAGCAAGGTAGAATATGCGGTCTGCCGCGCGTTGGGGAAACCGTACCACAAAGTGTGGGGGCAGGCGGCCACGTGACCGGATGCCACCCACAAGGCTTGATTTGCTGAGAGACATCCGGCAAGAAGTTGAACAGCAGTCAAAGCCTTTAACAGTGTAGGTTTACACGTACACTATTACCTTATTATATCACAAAACTGAGTAAATGTATTTACATTAACTGTTTACATTGTAGCAAGTGAAACCGGAGGTTTCAATGGCAAGAAAATCAAAAAGAATAGACAAAACCGGGGCAGGGATGGCGAACCTGTTCGAGATGGTGGAGGAAGTGACCATCGCCAAAGTAGACCAGCCCAACTACCAGCTGAACACCAAGCCCATGAGCCAGCGTGTCCGGGAAGTGGTCAGCGAGGCGCTGAAACGGATGGACTGCAAGCGCTGGGAAGTGGCGGGCCGCATGAGTGAACTGTGCGGCGTGGAGATTACGGAAAGCATGTTGAATGCCTGGACGGCAGAGTCTAAAGAGAACCACCGCTTTCCGCTGGAACTGGTCCCGGCCTTCTGCCAGGTCACCGGGGACTACACCCTGATCGAGATGACCGCCTTCGCCTGCGGGTGCATGGTGGTACAGAGCAAAGACGCGTTCCTGCTGCGCATGGGACAGATCAGCCAGATGAAGCGGGCGCTGTCCCAGCAGGAAGGGGAACTGCGCCGCCGGTATGAGAAACTGTACGGAGGGAAGTTATGAAACGGATTATATTTGTGGGAAAGATTGAGAAGGGGAAGCTTGTCAAATATAAAGCAGATTTCGGAGAGTTTATAAAGGCACAAATGGAAATGATTCGTCCAAGGAAACCTATGAAGTTTGTTGAAATTGACGTTTCTTTTGGTCCGGAGGTTGGCGCAAATGTCCCCGGCAGCCACAGCTGAGCAATGGCTGAACACGGAGACAATAAAAAACTTAACTGGATTATCATCTGGCGGATTGCATAAGCGTATTGAAAATGGGTTTTATAATGCAATTCGTTATGTTGAAGGTAAGGGTGGCGGCGGCAAGATCGTCCAGATCGCTCTGTCCTGCCTGCCGGAAACGCTGCAGGCGGTGTACCGGGCACAGCAGGCCATCGCGGCTGGCTGTACGGAGACGGAGCAGGCCGCGCCGGAAAGCTATCACAAGGTATCGGAGACGGAGCGCAAGGTCGCCATGGAACGGCTGCGGGTGGTGAAAGCCTGGGAGCTGGAGCAGGAACAGTGGCCCGGCGTGGACAAGCAGGACCTGCTTCCGGCCTTCTGCAAACGGTACGGCATCAGCCGGAGCACCCTGTACAAATGGGAGGCGGACTTCCGGGATAACGGCCTCAACGGGCTGCTCCCGGCAGAGACCCGCTACGGCAAGCGCGGCAGCTACAAGATGGACCCGGAGGCCTATGATTACCTGCTGGCCCTGTACCTGAACAACCGCAAGCGGACGGTGGCCTACTGCTACATGCTGCTGAAAGAGGCGGCCAGGGACAAGGGCTGGCGGATCCCCAGCCTGCGGAGCGTGCAGCGCATCATCAAGGAGCTGCCGGAATCGGTCCGCATGGCGGCGCGGGAGCATGGCAAGACGGTCTATGACAAGTGCCTGCCCTATACAGACCGGGACACCGGCAAGATCCTGAGCAACCAGGTGTGGGTGGGCGACCACTTCCGCTGCGACTTCTTTGTGAAGGACCACGGCAAATGGATCCGGCCCTGGATCACCGCCTGGCTGGATATGCGGAGCCGCCGGTTCATGGGCTGGACGGTATGCAAGACGCCGTCCACCGGCACCATCATCGACAGCTTTGCCCGCATCGCCCTGGACCCGGCTATCGGCCTGCCCCTGGAGATCTACATCGACAACGGGCGCGACTACTGTTCCAAGGAGTTCGCCGGGCGTGGCCACCGGAAAAAGGCGCTCCTCGATGAGCGGGAAGTGAAGACCATGCTGGACAGCCTGGACGTAAAAGTCCATTTCGCCATCCCGGAGAACGGCAGGGCGAAGGTCATCGAACGGGAATTCCGGACGGTGGCGGAAGAGATCTGCAAGGAGTTCCCGACATGGTGCGCCAGCAAACCCGGCGACCGGCCCGAGGATCTGCAGCAGCTGCTGAAGAAGGACCTGCCCTGTATGAACATCACGCTGGAAGAGGCCGCGGACATCATCGGCGACTGGTTCACCCACGTGAAGAACGAAACTGTCAGCAGCGGCAAGGGCCGGAAGGGCGAGACGCCGAATGAGACGTTCAACAAAAACCGGATGCCCCTGCGCATCGCCCCGGCAGACCAGATGCGGGTGCTGCTGATGCGCCACAGCCAGCCGCTGAAAATCCGGAACGCCCAGGTGGTTTTCCGCGGCAGCGCGTATTACCATCAGGAACTGGTGAAACGGTACGGTGAGAAAGTGTACGTGAGATATAACGAAAATGATTTGTCCCGTGTCAGCATTTACGATTTGGATGACTGCTGGCTGTGCGACGCGGTGAAGCCGGAAGCCCTCCCCGGCGTGGGAGCGGACAAGGAAGCGCTGCAGGCCGAACAGCGGCGGAAGGCGAAAGCCAGGAAGATATTGTACAGCGACCCGCGCCTGAAGACGGCGAAGGAGACGAAGGTCTACGACATCGCGGAGATCATCGCGAAGAAGAAAGCGGCGGGGACCACCCTGCAGCCGGAACGCCCGGACGTAATCCTGCCGGTGGCGGTGGGCCAGGTGGAGATGCCGCTCGTGCCGGTGCGCGGGAAAAAGAAGAACAAGTATGACGACGTTTTGAAATACCTGAATAAGAAAGAAGGTTGACGTTATGCAGAAATTGACAGAGGTGGTAAGGGATAAACTGGCCAAATGGATGCAGGCCAAAGGACACAGCCAGGCGAAGGTTGCGAAGAGCCTGGGCATCAGCGCGGCGACGCTGAGCATGTTTTTGAAAGGGACTTATACCGGCGATAATGAGCAGATCGCGGCGGCGGCCTGGAACCTGCTGGAGCTGAACCAGAAGCAGAGCATCGCGGTCCGGACGCCGGACTTCACCATGACGGCCATCGCCAGCGACATCATTACGGTGGCGGATTACGCGCACACGCACCGGGACATCGGCGTGATCTACGGCGATGCCGGGATCGGCAAGACCATGACCATTGAGGAATACGCCAAAAAGAACCCCATGAGCGTCCTGATTACCGCGGACGTGACCAGCACGGTGAAGACCCTGCTGGAAGATATC
Source organism: uncultured Succiniclasticum sp. (assembly GCF_902793885.1). Lineage (NCBI taxonomy): Bacteria > Bacillati > Bacillota > Negativicutes > Acidaminococcales > Acidaminococcaceae > Succiniclasticum > uncultured Succiniclasticum sp. Next base: position 86,628 of record NZ_CADBFF010000008.1, on the reverse strand, counting down.
CTGGCCGGTCTGGGCTGCAAGAGCACTGCGGGGAACCGGAGCCAGGCGAAACGCCAGCTGGTGAAGGAGCTGCGGGACACCAACCGCATGATCATCATCGACGAAGCCCAGCACCTGAAGCTGCCTACGTTGGAAGCGGTACGGGGCATCATCTACGACCTGTGCCACTGCGGCGTGCTGCTGGTGGGCAATGAGAACGTCTACAACAAGATGCTGGGCAAGCAGAAAGCACCGTTCGCCCAGCTGTTCAGCAGGGTGGGGATTTGCCGGGGCTTCGTGCAGCCGCGGTACCAGATTGGCATGGACGACATCCGGCAGGTGTTCTGCCAGGACATCGACCTGCCGGAAGAGTGCCTGCAGTACCTGCACGGGGTAGCCAATAAGGCGGGCGGACTCAGGAGCGCCATCAAGCTGTTCGTCATGAGCTGGGAGATTTCCAACAACTCCGGCGAGGCGATGAACCTGGACATGATCAAAGCGGCGGAAAACTATTTAATCCGCGTTTAACGGGGTTTCGGGAGGTGTTAAATATGGAAGAAAAAAGTATGATCGTCGGCATGGAACTGGATACGGAATACCTGCGGGTCTTTCAGAAGCGGCGCAGGCGGAAGGAGCGCATGGAAGCGGTGCTGGAAGTTGCGCTGAAGCTGGCTGTCATTACGGCAGCAGGTGCGCTGGGGTTTGCGCTGGCGGGGGTGTGAGACCTGTGAAAGATACGGAAGATAAGCAGAAAATCTGTGACGCATTGCTGACAGCATTGCAGGAAACCCATGCGCTGCATGGCCTGAAGTCGCTGGAATACCGGAAAGAGGATCCGGATCACTTCAATTTTGAAACCGTGACAGCTACCTTTAAACACGGCAGACGGATCATCAACGTGGAAATGGATAGCGGCATCGCATTGATTAAAGATGTTTTGAAGGCACTGGCTTTCAGATAAAGGAGGGAAACGAAATGGCAAGGACACGCATTAAGAACGAAATGCTGGCCAGCTGGGAAGCGGTGGACAGCTGCCTGAAGAAGATTGGCGAAATCGACAATAAGCTGAAGAAGATCGAAGCGGACATGAATGATGAGATTACCAGGGCCAAGGCAAAGGCGGACGACAAATCGAAGCTGTACCTGGAAGAAAAGAAGCAGCTGGAGCTGCTGATCAAGGACTACGCGGAAACGAACCGCATGGACCTGGACGGCAAGACGAAGAGCTTGACTTTCGGCAGCCTGGGCTTCCGCAAGTCTACCAGCATCATCGTGAAAAAGGCGAAGGCGGTGCTGGTAGCCCTCAGGGCCTACGGCATGGACGACTGCATCAACGTGAAAGAAACGGTAAATAAGGAGGCGTTGCGGCAGTATTCGGACGATAAAATTGCCGCCGTGGGCTGCGTGAAGAAAGTGGACGATGTATTCTGGTACGAGCCGGACTACGAAAAGCTGGAGCAGTAAGGAGGGTGTATGAGACAGCAGAGACGCCGGAACGACCCGGTGACCCCGAAACAGATTGCCATGCTGCATGTGGCGAAAGCGACGTTGGAGATGGAGGAGGAAGATTACCGGCTGCTGCTGGAATCATACGGCGGCGTGGCCTCCTCCAAAGAGCTGAAGCAGGAAAGTTTCAAGCGAGTGCTGGCCCGGTTCGAGGAGCTGGGCTTTGATCTGCCGAAGAAACCCGTTCCGCTGCGGACCAACAACAACGACGGGACGATGCCGCCTTCTGCCGCCCAGTTGTCTTACATGGACGCCCTGTTCCGCCGGATCGGGATGCCGGAGCTGCAAAAGCAGGAAGCCTTCATCCGCCGGATGCTGAAAAAGCCCGCGCCGGTGATGAAGTACGAAGCCAACAAGGTGATAGAGGCATTGAAGAAGATGGCGGCGCGTGGGTTTAAGGCAGGTGAGCGCAGTGACGGAAGATACGAAAAAGCAGCTGATGCTTGAGGTGAAGCCGGAAGACCTGAAGGACCTGCCGGAACAGTTGCAGGAAGTGCTGCGGCTGACGGGCCTGGAAAATTTTGTGGAGCTGTGCTTTTATATGAGCGGTACCACGCTGTATATTCCCAAGCTGGACCGTATCGTCAGCCCGGCCCGCGACAGGCTGCTGGCCAGGGAGTTCAACGGCGGGAACTATGCGGAGCTGGCGAAAAAGTACGATATCACAGAAAACTGGGTGCGCCAGGTTATCAACCGGGAAAACTGGAAAAAGCGGCAGATGCGGCTGTTCGACCCGGAAGATTACGCTTGAAAAGGAGTTTTCTTAAAGTAGTTTCTTAAAGTGCTTTCTATGTAAACTTAACAGCAGATTTGGGATAATCCTGGTATGGGGCACAGCCACGTACCAGGACTTTTTTTGTAAAGGAGACAGAGTAAGATGCGCAACACGGAAAGCGTGCATATGACGGTGAAGCAGTTTTTGAAAGGGATCATGTGGGAAGCGGAAGGCCCCAGCCTGACCAGGGTGCTGACGGTCTTCGCCGTGTTCCTGTTTACGGTGGTGACCCTGTACCTGGTGTTCGCCGGGCACAGCTGGGAGCATTACGATACCTTCGCCGGCATCGCGGGCGGGGGCGGCCTGCTGGGACAGGTCGGGAACAAGTTTATCAATTCAAAATTTAACAGGTCTCCCAGGGAGACGGAAGGGCGGGATCCGGGATGATGCAGTTTTTCAGTGAAAAGATTCGGAAAATTGCAGCGATCCTGGCCGCGTTCCTCCTGGGCTGCCTTGTGACGTGGGCGTGCTTCCCCCGGATCCGGACGGTGGAGGTCACAAAAACGGAACGGGTGGAAGTGCCTGTGCAGGTGGCGGCAGAAGTACGGCGTGAGAGTGTTGTGAGTTATGTGCCGAAGGAAAGCGAGCCCGGGACCGGACAGAAGGAAGATACGGACGTGGACATCAAAACCGGGACGCCCGCCATCCGTGTGAAGGTAAATGACAAGAAGTATGATTTTTCCCCGCTGCCGGACGAAAAATACAAATTCGAGCGGGGAAAACTACTGGTGGAACAGACGTCCGGGGTGGACCTGAACCTGAAGATCCCTGTCCAGACGGTAGACAAGACGAAGCGCAACGCCATCGGCTACGGCTACAACAGCCGCCATGAAGAGGAACTGACCCTGCGCCACCGGTTTGGTGACCGGTGGGGCGTGTATGTGCGGGGCGAGGGCGATGTTTTCAAGCATGTGACCGGTCACGGCAAGGGGCTGCGGTCCTGTGGCGCGGGCGTAGAATTCTATTTTTGACGGGGTGCAGCCATGAACCATGACATGATCTTTTCCATCGGGGCCGGGGCCATCCTGGGGATCATCGGCTATTTTTTGAAAGACATCCGGTCCAGTATCCGGGAACAGCAGAAAAGCAACCAGGAAGAAATTAAAGTACTGCGGGCCGACCTGGAAGAACTCCGGGCGGAACTTCCGGAAAAGTTTGTGCTCCGGGATGACTATATCCGCACGCTGAGCAATTTGGAAAATAAAATAGAGCGCAATTTTGACGCAGTGAATAAAAAGCTGGACAAAATTTTCGAGACAAAGACTGAGGTGAAATGATGGAATTTGTGAACGCGGAAGCCAAAGAGATCCGGGGCGAGATCGTCAAGATCCTGAAGAGGAACTATCCGTACCAGACCGGCGACAAGCTGATCACGGATATCTTGCTGGATATGCAGTACGGGGTCAGCCCGGCGGTGATCAGCGGCTACCTGACTTATATGGAAGAAAAAGGGTACGTGCAGATTGAGAAGGTGGAGGCCTATGGCGTGCAGCGGCTGCTGGTGAAGCTGACGCCTAAGGGCATCGACCTGACGGAAGGAAACATCCCGGCGGATCCGGGCGTGAAGATCCATGACTAACCGGCGGACGCATCCCAAGATCGCGGACCTTCCGGACGATCTGCGGGAACAGATCCATAAAAAGATTACGGAAGGGTACACCTACCAGGAGATCAGCGAGTGGATCACCAGCGCCGGGCATCCCATCAGCAAAAGCGCGGTAGGAAGCTACGGAAAAAATTACCTGACAAAGCTGGAAAAATTGCGGCTGGCCAGGGAGCAGGCCCGTACCATCGTGGAAGAGGGTGGGGACAAACCGGCCACCGAGCTGATCGAAGCAGCCAGCAGCCTTACGCAGCAGCTGATCCTGGAACATCTGGTGGAAAACCAGATAGACCTGGAAAGCGTACGACCCGATCGGCTGATCCAGGCGCTATCCATGCTGGAAAAGAGCACGGTAGCCCGCGAGAAGCTGAAGCTGGAGAGCCGGAGAAAGGCGGAAACGGCGGTGAAGAACATCGAAGATGTGGCCGCCAGCAAGGGCATCGACCCGGAGACACTCCGGAAGATAAAGGAAGAAATCTATGGCATCTTACAGTAAAGCGCCGGTGCAGCTGCTGCCATACCAGCAGGAATGGATCAACGACAAGAGCCGGTTCAAGATCTGCAACAAGGGACGGCAGACGGGCTTTTCCTTCTGCAGCAGTTTGGAAGCGGTGCTGGACGCGGTGGAACATAAGACCAAGTGGGTCATCCTGAGCGCCGGGGAACGGCAGAGCAAGGAATTCATGGAAAAGGTGAAGATGCACGCCAGGGCGATCGGCCTGGCGGCAGAGGTGCTGGAATCCACCTTCACCATGAACGACCGGGACTACAAGCTGCTGGAGGTTTCCTTCCCGAATGGCAGCCGGATCATCGGCCTGCCTGCCAATCCGGACACGGCCCGCGGTTTTTCCGCCAATACGATCCTGGACGAATTCGCGTTCCACCAGGACAGCCGGGCCATTTGGAAAGCGCTTTTCCCGACCATCACCCGCGGGTATTCGATCCGGGTGATCTCCACCCCTAACGGGAAGAGCGGCAAGTTCTATGAGCTGTGGAACAACCAGGCCTGGTCCCACCATGAGGTGAGCATCTTCCGGGCGAAGGAAGAGGGGCTGGACGTAAACATTGAAGAGCTGCGGGAAGGCTGCGATTCGGAAGAGGATTTTGAACAGGAATTCAACTGCGCGTTCCTGGACGAAGCCAATGCCATGCTGACCTATGAAGATATCGCGGCCTGCGAATCGGACGGGGCCACGGTGGAACTTCCGAAAAAGTTTTCTACTATTAACAATTTGTACCTGGGCATGGACATCGGGCGGAAAAAAGACCGCAGCATGATCTGGATCTATGAAGAGGTCGGGGATGTGTTCTGGACCCGGATGGTGCTGGAACTGAAAAAGATGAAGTTTTCCCAGCAGCGGAAGGTTTTGTACGAATACCTGCCCATGGTCCGCCGGGCGTGCATCGACGCCACCGGGATCGGGGCGCAGCTGGCGGAAGAGGCGAAGGAAAAGTTCGGCAGCAGGGTGGAGGAAGTGACCTTCACCAACAGCACGAAAGAAGACCTGGCGCTGTGGCAGAAGCAGTGCTTTGAGGATAGGAAGGTGCGGGTACCGGCGGACCGGAAGGTCCGGAGCGACCTGCACGCGGTGAAAAAGCTGACCACCAGCGCAGGGAACACGCGGTACGACGCCAGCCGTGACGAACTGGGCCACGCGGACCGGTTCTGGGCATCCGCACTGGGATTGCACGCAGGGCGGCACGATTTTGCAGGGCCGGTGAAATACGAATCCGTCAGCAAGAAACGGGTAAGCCGGTACGGGGAGGGATACTGATATGACGATCTTGGGGCCGGACGGCAGGCCGTATGTGGTGAAAAAGAACAAACCGGAGCGCCGGGAGTTCGCCCCGGTCATGATCTATGACCGGTACAGCAGCTATCCGTCCAACAACCTTTCGCCGGTGAAGCTGGCCCGGATCTTCCGGGAAAGCGATACCGGGGACATCTACCGGCTGATGGAATTGTTTGAGGAACTGGAAGGAAAGGACACCCACCTGTTCAGCCAGTTCCAGACAAGGAAGAACGCCGTCATCGGCGTGGAGTGGGAGATCATGGCGGCCAGCCAGGAGAAGAAAGACCTGGAGGTGGCCGAATTTGTGGAAGACGTCCTGTACGGGCGTCTGGATATGGAAGACATCATGCTGGACCTTCTGGACGCGTTGGAAAAAGGGTTCAGCGTCATGGAGATCCTGTGGAACGTGGAAGACGGGCGCGCCTATCCTGACCTGGTGTGGCGTGAGCCGAAGAAATTCCGGTTCGGAGATTACCAGGAGCTGCGGCTCCTGAACGAAGACGACATGGCAGCGGGGATCCTGCTGCCGCCCAACAAGTTCGTGGTGCACCGGTACAAGGCCCGCAGCGGCAGGCCCAACCGGGCGGGGATCATGTGGGTGGTATCCTGGATGACCCTCTTCAAGAACTACACCGTGAAGGACTGGCTGGCGTTTTCGGAAGTGTACGGCATGCCGATCCGGCTGGGCAAGTATGACACCTCTGCTTCCGAGGAAGACAAGGAAGCCCTGATGCGGGCCATCCTTTCCATGGGGAGCGACGCGGCGGGCGTCATCAACAAGGAGACGGAAGTGGAGTTCGTGGAAGCCACCCGCGGCGAGGGCGAGCTGTACGAAAACCTGGCAAAGTTCTGCAATGCGGAAATATCCAAGGCGATCCTGGGACAAACGCTGACCACGGAAGTGGGTGCAGGCGGTGGCAGCCGGGCGCTGGGCGAGACCCAGAACGAAGTTCGCCGGGATCTGATGGTCTCCGACGCAAAGAACCTGGCAAAGACTCTGAACCGCGACCTGATCCGTCCGCTGGTGCTGTTTAATTTCGGGGCGGACGTGCCCTGCCCGAAACTGAAGTTCAAGACGGAAGAACCGGAAGACACGAAGCAGGCAGTGGGCACGCTGAAAGAGCTGGTGTCCATGGGGCTGCCGGTGAGCCGGAGCTATGTGTACGAACGGTTCGGGATCCCGATCCCCCAGGACGGGGAGGAAATCCTGGAACCGAAAGGGGACGGCTTTGGCGGGCTGCCGTTCAAAAGCGGCGCGGTGCTGCAGGTGAACAACGCCGGAAAAAAAGCCCAGGCAGTGATCGATGAATTCGTTGACGGGTTGGTCGCTGCCGGAGCGGAAGCGCACGCGGATGATTTCAAAAAGGTGACCCAGGCGATCCGGAAGGCCGAAAGCCTGAAAGACCTGCGGGACCGGCTGCTGAAAACATTCCGGACCGTCAACAAGCGGCAGATGGAAAAGCTGCTGCAGAAGCTTCTCATGAGCGCCGAGGTGTTCGGCATGGAAAGCGTGCTGGTCCAGGGGACGCAGACGGAGATGCTGAAGCCGCTGGAGTTTCTGGAGGCGGAAGATTACCTGAAGAAAAAACGGCTGGTGACGCCGGAAGAGTTCAAGCAGATCAAAGAGCGGCTCCGGACACTGGCCTTCACCGTGAGCAAGGTGACCAACATGGGGCACCTGCAGGCGATCCTGGACGAACTGCACGATGCCGTGAAGAACGGCAACACGCTGCAGGAGTTCAAGGAGCAGCTGACGGAAAAGCTGGAGGCCAAAGGCTGGGAAGGGAAGCTTCCCCAGAAGATCGACCTGGTCTTCCGGCAAAACGTACAGACAGCCTACCAGGTGGGACGCTATGTACAGATGACAACGGAAGCCGCCGTGGAGATGCGGCCCTACTGGATGTATGACGCGGTGGACGACGACCGGACCCGCCCATTGCACAAGAAGATGGACGGCGTTGTCCGCCGGTACGACGATGAATTCTGGGACCAGTGGTACCCGCCCAACGGGTTCGGCTGCCGGTGCGGGGTGATCAGCCTGTCGGAATCGGCGGTGAAGCGCCGGGGGCTGACCATCGGGGAAGGGTTAGTGGAAGCGACGGTGGACAGGACTACCGGGGAACGCACGTACTGGCAGCCGGATGAAGGCTTCCGGACGAACCCGGCTACCACGGACTTCAAGCCCGATTTGAGCAAATATGACCCGGATGTCCGGGACGCGGTGGAAGCCGCTTACCGGGATCCCCTGTAATTTGCCTGTAAGGCGCTTGCAACTGTCAGGGACGGGGAAACCCCTGCCCTGTGGATTTAAAACAAAATTGAACGCGATTAAACGGCTTTTAAACGCATTTAGGAAAGGACGGTAAACACACATGGGCGACGGAAATGTAAAACTGCCGGGCGTGCTGATAATCCGGAACACGTTGAACGGGACCGGGCCGCCGGGCCGGATCCAGATCCTGCCGCCGGGCGGGAAAGTAAAAAGCGCACACGGTGACTTCGTGTTCGACGACAAAGCGGCGCAGGAGCTGGTGGAAAAGTTCAACCAGCGGAAGAACGACCTGGTGATTGACTATGAGCACCAGACCCTGACTGGCGCGGAAGCCCCGGCAGCCGGATGGATCAAGGCGCTGTCCTATGACCCGGTTCAGGGACTGTGGGCGGACGTAGACTGGACGCCCAGGGGCGCGGAGTATGTAAAAAATAAAGAATATCGCTATCTTTCCCCGGTGCTCCGGGTGCGGAAGAGCGACAACCGGGCGATAGAGCTGCACAGCGCGGCCCTGACCAACGACCCGGCCATTGATGGGATGGTACCCATCGCCAACAAGGCGGGAAATAAAAATAAGGAGGACGACATGAACGAATTTTTAAAGAAACTGGCAAAAGCGCTGGGCCTGGCCGATGATGCTACGGAAGACGCAGTGCTGGAAAAATGCACGGCCCTGATGAAACCGGTGACGGTGGTGGCGCACAAGGATGTGCTGACCCTGCTGGGCGCGGCGGACGATGCCTCACTGGATGACGTGAAGGGCAAGATCATGGCCCTGAAGAACCCGGCGGGCTTCGTGAAAGCGGAAGATTATGAAGCGCTGAAAAAGCAGCTGGCGGACAAAGAGACCACCGACCTGGTGGAACTGGCCCTGAAGGACGGGAAGATCACCCCGGCCCAGAAAGAATGGGCGATGGAATACGCCCGTACCGCGCCGGAAAGTTTCAAACAGTTTGTCGCTATGACGGCGAAGGGCGCAGCGGTTCCGGCAGGGGAGCTGGCAGGCGGCAAACCGGAAAAACCGGCGGCAGAAGATGATATGGAACTGCAGGTCAACAAGGCGCTGGGCCTGAGTGCAGAAGATGTGAAGAAATACGGAAAGGCGGGTAAATAATGGAAAACAAAAAGACATACCGCACTGGAAAATATCTGGTGCTGCCGGTGGCGAAAAATACCACGATCGAAGCGGGCCACATGGTGGCGGTGAATGCGTCCGGGTGCGCAGTGCAGGCATCCAAGGCGGAAAACCTGAAAGTAGCGGGTCTGGCAGAAGAAAGCGTGACCACCGGTCCGCTGGAAACCGGTGAAATTACGGTGCGGCGCGGCTGCTTCCTGCTGGCGAACGCGGAAGACGACCTGCTGGAACAGCCGGATATCCTGGGCGACTGCTATGTAGTGGACAGCGAAACGGTAGGCAAGACTGCGGAAGGGTCTTCTAAAGCAGGCCGGGTGCTGGGCTTTGAAGACGGTTGTGTATGGGTTGAAATGGGAGGTATTTACGAATGATCATCAACAGCAAGGCTTTAACGGCCATTCAGGAAAGCTTCAACACGCTGTTCAACAAGGGCGTGGGATTGGCGCAGCCGGTATGGGAAAAGTTCGCCATGAAGGTGCCCAGCTCTTCCAAGTATGAAAATTATGCCTGGCTGGGCGCGATGCCGAAAATGAAGAAGTGGATCGGCGAACGCGCCGTGAAACAGCTGGCGGCCAACGGCTACACCCTGAAGAACGAAAGCTACGAAGACACGGTGGAAGTGGACAGGGACGACATTGAAGATGATGCTTACGGCGTATATGCCCCGCTGGTACAGGGCATGGGGCAGGCAGCCACTCTGTGGCCGGAAGAGCTGGTCTTTGAATGCCTGAAAGATGGATTCGAGAAAAACTGCTATGACGGGAAGGCATTCTTCGATGAAGAACATCCGGTAGGTAAAAAGAAAAAAGTCAGCAATAAGACTACGGCTAAATTGAGCCTGGAAAGCTACAAAGAAGGCCGTACCACCATTATGAGCGTGTGCGATGACGAAGGCAAGCCTCTGGGACTTGTGCCGAACCTGCTGATCATTTCCCCGGCACTGGAAGAGACTGCACGCCGGATCCTGAAAAGCGAACTGATTGCAGTAAAACAGGCAGACGGCTCTTACATTACGGAATCCAACCCGTACAAGGACACGGCGGAACTGCTGGTTTCCCCGCGTCTGGCTGATAAGCCGGACTACTGGTTCCTGCTGGATGTCAGCAAAGCGGTCAAACCGTTTGTATTCCAGGAACGCCGTAAACCGGAATTTGTGGCGCACACCAACCCGGATAACGACAAGGTATTCATGGAGAAGAAATTCGTCTATGGCGTAGACGCCCGCGGCAATGCAGGCTATACCCTGTGGCAGCTGGCCTACGGCAGCACCGGAACGGGCGCATGATGTACTGCACGGTAGATGACCTGCAGAAGCAGGTCAACCAGGATGTGCTGGAACGGGTCGCCGGTGACGAAGATGGGAACCTGCTGCCGGACGTGATCGACTACGGGATTGAACAGGCATCGGCTGAGATCGACGCCTACTGCAGCCGGTACTCGCTTCCCTTTGCGACCGTCCCTGAAGTCCTGAAAAAATACTGCGTGGACATGGCGCTGTTCCACATCTTCAGCCGCCAGGGTTTCCGGTTCACAGAAGAATCCGAGGATTATATCATCTACCTGCGGTATAAGATGGCCATTGACTTCCTGAAGCAGGTGGCTTCCGGCAAGGTGGATCTTCCGGTCTCTTCCGGAAACAGCACCGCTGGCGGGTATGGCGAAGGCGTGGAAGGCACGGGGAACCTGCGGATCCGCTCCAATGAACGGCTATTCAGCAGGGAAAAGATGAAGGGGTACTGATATGGCGCAGCTGACAGGGGACTGGGAAAAATTCCGGAAATGCCTGCACAAGCTGGCGAACATCGACTACCGTAAGCTGCATGAGCAGGCCGGGGAAGCGATGATTGCCAACACGCAGCAGCGGTTCCGGGACGGGAAGGATCCGGACGGGAAAAGCTGGAAGAAAAGCCAGAAGCGCGGCCAGACGTTGGTAGATACCCGGCGGCTGCGCAACTCCATCACTAAGAAGGTGCATACCGACCACGTGGAAGTAGGGACAAACGTTCGCTATGCGGCTATCCACCAGTACGGCGGAACCATTAAGCCGAAGCGGAAGAAATGGCTGCGTTTCAAGGTCGGGAACCGCTGGGCCATGAAAAAGAAAGTGAAAATCCCGGCTCGCCCGTTCATCGGGATCGGCGAGGATGATGTCGCGGATATTCAAGAAATTTGTGAAAAGACGATTGAAGAGGCCTTGAAATGATCAGCTACGACGTGAAGAAATACCTGGAACGGCTGCTGCAGGAAGTTGGCGCAAAAAAGGTGCTGACAAGCGCCAGGGATGCTAATGTGGCAAAACCGTCGGAATGGGCCAGCGTGACCTTTCCGGAAGAGGACCGGTACGAACACCGTAATGAAAAATTTACGTACACAGATTCGGAAACGGAGCGCACCTGGACAAAACGGAAAGCCATCGTGACGGCTACCGTTTTAGTAAAGATTACGGCAGCCACGCCGGAACGCAGCCAGCAACTGGCAGACGAATTCCTGGCGCAGGTTCCCAGATACATTCCTGACAGCCAAGGGTTTGCCATCAAGCTGTCCCTGGACCAGAGCGTGACACAGGATGAAGACAACGAGGTGGCAGACAAGAACCTGGTACAGATCGGGCTGGTCGCCGTGGGCGGCGTCTGGATCCGGAAAGTGGTTCCGCTGATCCAGCAGGTTGTGCCCGAAGGCAAGTTTGTAAAACAAGGAGAGTTAGACGATGAATGAAGATATGAAAGAATTGCTGACGATTGAAGAACACGCCCAGAATGAAAAAACACCGGATTATGTGTTCGCAGCGCTGAAAGTACGGAACCGGTGGGCCACCGGCAAGGCGATGACACGGGAAGAGTATGTGGCGGCGGTGGACAGGCTGCTGCATGGCTCCATGAAAGGAGAGTAACAAGATGACAGCAAATAGATTGCCTGACGCGTATCTCAGTATTACTGATTTTGGCCTGGTCATCCTGCCGGGCGGGTCCGCCGGGATCACTGCGAAAGTGGGCGTATCGTCCAAGGGCAGGGTGAACCAAATAGCCATGTTGACGGATTCCGACCAGATTGTTGAGACATTCGGTTCCGGCATTTTGGTAGACAGCCTGGGCGACAGCTTTTCCGGCGGCAGCAAACAGGTTTATGCAGTGCGGGCTGCCGGTGATATTGACGGGACGGTGGGAGCGGTTGTTAAGGCCGCTGCCAGCGAAAGCGACACCGGGACCGTGACGGTTACCGGCAAGCCGCTGGATGCCTACAACGTGAAAGCGGAAATTGTATCCGGCGGCGAGAAGAACGAAGCGACCTTCCGGTATGCGCTGGATGGCGGCTCCAATTACAGCGGAGTAATCACGGTCCCGGCTTCCGGTACGTATGCGCTGGAAGATACTGGCCTGAGCCTGTCCTTTACCGGAACTTATGTTGCGGGTACGGTATTTACGTTTGCCACGACCGCGCCGCAAGCCAGCATGGCCAGCATCATTGCAGCGGTGAAGGTGCTGCTGGATTCTGCGCTGGCCTTTGAATGCGTCCATGTATGCGGGGAAAGCGACCAGGCGTTGTGGACCGCCATGGATGTGCTGATGCAGCAGGCGGAGTCAGATTTCCGTTACAGTTATTGTTGTTGTGACGCGCCGTACATGAACGCCGGTGAAACGGTGGACGAATGGGTACAGCGGATTATTGCCATGCGGGCCAATTTTGCCAGCACCCGTGTACAGGTTCACGCAGCTTTCGGTACAGTGACCGACATGCTGACAGGTAAACAGGCCGTCCGGAACCTGGGCGGTATTATCCGCGGATATGTCTGCGGCCTGAAGCGGCAACAGTCTCCCGGCGCTGTGGAACTGGGCAGCTTGCCCGGCGTGGTGAACATCCAGCCGGAAGGGCTGAATAATGCGCACGTCCTGGCGCTGGATAACGCAGGCTTCACCACTGTCCGGAAATTTATCGGGATGAACGGGACCTACGTGACCAATGGCCGCATGATGGCAGAAAATGGCAGTGATTATGAACAGGAAGAAAACCGGCGCGTCATGGATCATTCCTGCGAGCTGGTACGTTCCCAGGCGCTGAAAAAAGTAAAAGCAGAAGCAACGGAAGACGGGCAGAAGGTGCTGGAAGCATTCTTGTCACATGCGCTGGCCGTACAGATTGGCGACAAGGAGATCGTTTCCGGTACGGTTGTGATTCCAGAAGGGCAGGATGTGTACGCAACATCCCGGCTGCGCGTCAAGATCCGCATCGTTCCGGTGCCAATCATGCGGGAAATTGAGATTGATATCGGCCTGGAAAACCCGTTCTTACTGGCGGCATGATGGAGGGAAAATAAATGATCAACGGAATCAAGTATGACTGGGAAAGCCTGACCGTCGCCATGGATCATGGCATCCTGGTGGGCATCCAGTCCATCAACTATGAAGATGAACATGAGACGGAAGCCATCTATGGCAAAGGCAGCACGCCCATCGGGTATGGCCGGGGCAACCGGAAAGGATCCGGGAAGTTGACGATTGAAAGGGAAGAGTACGAGCTGATGCAGTCCGCAGCTGGCGGAAGTATCTACAAGATGAAGCCCTTCCCGATCATCCTTAACTATGCGAACGAAGGGAAGCCGACTATCGTGGATACGTTGGAGCAGTGTATCTGGACGAAACGCAGCAATTCCCACGAACAGGGGGACAGCGGCACGAAGATTGAACTGGACTTTACGATCCTGGGTGGCATCAAATTGAACGGCGTAGAACAGTGGTAAAGGGGGATTAAACGATGGATGAAGTTATGAAAGATGAAGTACTGAACGAAGTGACGGACGAAATGATCCGGGACTGGAAGACCTGTTTCGGAAAAGTGTACAAGCTTGCTGCCGATGAAGAAGACATGACGCTTGAGGTGTACATTAAGAAACCGACCAGGGCGGCAATCTCAAGGTTCCAGTCCGGCGTTTCCAAAAAGTCGGTTAGCGCAGCGGCCCAGCAGTTTGTTTTTGACCTGCTGCTGTATCCGTCGCAGGATACCCTGGTGAAGATCTTCGAAGACAAGCCCGGCCTGCCCACGGCGTTAGCCGGGGAAATCGGTGACCTTGTTGGTATTACCGCAAATTTTACCACGACCGAATTGTAGAAGAACGGCAGGCGCAAAAAGAAAACCCTCTGGCGATTGCCAGAGGGTTGATCATCCGGGAGTTGGGTTTGAGACCGCAGGAAGTGGACGCCATGGATGATGAAGAATTCATCCGGTGTGCTGCCACTGCCAGCCTGTTAGTCGAGATTGAAAGGGAGCAGATTAATTCTGTTGTTCAGAAGAATGTCGGTTCCATCCTCTTTTGAAACCTGCGACACCTGCTTTATAAAGTTCGGGTATTTCCATAATCAATTCAATTATGGTTTTTAAAATTTCAAAAAGTAGAGGGATGCCGTAAAAGATACAGGCATACAGAACGCCGATGACAGCACCAAAAACGAAGGCTACTGAGCATATGCCGACCATAAATTCCATGTATCGCACCTCCTGTTTTTCCAAATTCTTTTTAATTATTATATCGCAAAGAAAGGTTTATTGCAATGGCTAAAGAGTATGAAGTAGGCGTCGAGTTTTCTGCTAAGGATAACGCCTCAGAAAAAATCAAAAAAATTCAAGACACCTTTATGAAATGCGAAAAGATAATTGAAAAAGGGCAGAAGATGCAGGCGTTTGGCCAGAGGTTGGGGCTTACCTCTGCAGTGATCGGCAGCGCGGCCGTATCGGCAAATAATTTCATCAGCAGCATGAAAGAGCCGTATATGGAAGTGGAAGAGTCCCTGCTGGCCCTTTCCACGGTTACCACGACCACCATGGGCGGCATGGACAAGTCCATGGAGATGACAAAGCAGAAAGCGATTGCCTGGTCCAAGGCGCACCGGGAAAGCGCGAACCAGTACATCCAGACGGCCTACCAGATGGCGTCTGCCGGTCTGAACGATGTGCAGGCGATTGCGGCCACGGAGACGGCTATGCGGACGGCCCGGGCCACCATGGGCGATTCGGCGGATGCGGCGGCGCTGATTGCGGTAGCCTATAACAATATGGGCGATAAAACCAAGGATGCGGCCAGCGAGATTGGAAAGTTTGGCGACGTAATTTCCAAGACCCAGCAGCTGTTCCAGATCAAGAATCTGAACCAGCTGTCGGAAGGTTTGAAGAATGCAGTTCCTTCAGCACTTCAGTTCGGTCAGAGTTTTGAAGAACTCAATGTAGCGATTGGCGTATTGAATAATGCCGGTGTCACAGGTAGCGTGGCTGGTACAGCATATGCAGCGGCTATGCGACAAATGAATAAAGCCAGCAAAGATTTGGGCATAACATTAGCGCGTAACTCACAGGGCGGCATTGATTTTATAGGGACGCTGGAAAATATTAATCAAAAATACGGCGATTTTAAAAGCATGGCACCGGAAGTTCAGGAAAAATTCAAGCAGGCTTTCGGTGACGAAGGGCTGCGAACCATTTCCCTGCTGGCCAGCAAGACGGCAGACATGAGAGAAAAGTTGAAAGCAGTCCAGAACTCCAAGGGTACCGCCGAAACATCGCAAAAGACGCTGGAAAGCAGCGAAGCGGCAAAACTGGAAATTGCTGCGAACCGGCTGCAGGCCATTAAAATCAATTTTGCGGAACGCCTGATGAAGTCCGATGCGGTTATAAAAGAAATTATCCCGAAAATGGGACAGTTGGTGGAAAAAATTGCCGATATGGCAGCCGGTTTTATGAATGCACATCCGGAAATAGCTGCCACGATTGCTGTGCTGTTGGTGGGCGGAGCTGCCGTAATGACATTGGCTGCGCCGTTTCTGATGGTGAGCGCTGCAGTTGTCTCATTTGCTGGGACGTGTGTTAGCGGATTTGGTAGAGCCTTTAAAGCAGTGCAAGAGTTTCGGCTTTATGTTGCCGATGGTGGATTGAGAAATAGCTTTAATCGAATAACTGATACTGCTGGAAACGCTTTGAATCGGACTAAAGACTATTTTGTCCGAGCCGGTAATGCAGCCAAGGATTTCGGGAAAAAAGTAGCGGATGCCGGAAGAGCAGCATGGGATCACCTGACGAATGCGGCAAAAGCGGCAAGGGATCTGGCGGTGGACATGCTGAAGGCGGCAAAAAATTCTGCCGTACAGTTAGCGGATAACCTGAAGAAAGCAGCCGGTGCGGCCAAAGATTTCGGCCTTAAGATTTGGGAAGCCGGGAAAAAGGCAGCTATTGCAGCGGCGACCGGATTAAAAAGCGCTGCAAAAGGCGTCATGGCTTTTGCAAAGCAGGCATGGAGCGCGGCAGCTACTGCGCTGCCGAAATTGATTGCCGCTACCTGGCAATGGACGGTGGCCCTTCTGACAAACCCGGTCACCTGGATCGTGCTGGCCATCGTGGCGGCGGTCGCTCTGCTGATCTATTACTGGGACGACCTGAAGGCAGCCGGTATCGCAGCATGGAATTACCTGTCGGAAGCGGCGGGGAATGCGTGGAATTCTTTCAACGGAATTATCGACGGAATGATTGCGTCTGCGGTGCAGTTTGGTCAAAGCCTTTGGAATACATTTGCAGAAACATTTCCGGGCCTGGCCAGTTTTATTGACAGTATGCAATCTACCTTTGAAACATCCGGTGCGGCGTTATGGGATGCGTTTTGTAACGGGATCCGTTCCGTTTTGTCCAAACCGGCGGAACTGGTACAGGAAGGACTGCAGATGGTCCGTAACCTGTTGCCGTTCTCTGACGCGAAGGAAGGTCCGCTCTCCCAGCTGACCAGAAGCGGGCGCGCCGTGTTGTCAACCATCGCGGAAGGCGTGCCGGGAAGTTATGGGAAATTGCAGGCTGCGGTAGCGACGGGGTTTGAAGGGATTGACCTGTCTCCAGAACTGCCGGTTAAACCTGATTGGGGCCTGGACGGCGTACCTTCTATCCCGGACGTAATGATGGAACCGGCTCTCAATATGGACGCATTGCAATCCATAATGCCGGTACAGCTGGATGCTGGCCAAGGCCTTGCTGAGCTGCCTTCTGTCCCGAAGGTACCGATGGAAGCGTACTGGTATATTGACCCGCTGGCAAAGATGCCGGATATGACGCAACGGGGAATGGCCCCAACGGAGGTACGGGGCGCTGATTTCATGCCGGAAAAACCGGATTGGGATATGCAGGACCTGCTGGCAAAGGTGCCGGATATGGCGCAATGGGGAATGGTTCCGGCGTGGATGCAGGGAACGGATTTTATGCCGGAAAAACCGGACTGGAATATGCAGGATCCTTTGGAACTGATCCAGCCGCGACGTGAACAACAGCCGCAGCAGGCGGTGCAGATCCAAAAGGAAGGCCGGAAGATTATCATCTACGGCGATATCCATATCCAGGCCCAGCAGATGAACAACGCCACAGATTTCCTGGAAGCGTTGCGGGTGATCGCGGACTCGGAGGGTGACGGCGATGCGGATTGAACTGGTAGATGAAGACAACATGATCAAGCTGGATGATACACTGCTGCCCGGCATCGTCCAGGGCGTAGAGGTGGAACAGAAGGTCAAGTACGATGAAAAGCAGGTCTCCGGAAGCTCGGGGAAAAAGAAACAGGTTCAGGGGTTTGAGGATTCCGTAGTACGGGTGACGGTAATCTTGCAGAATGATGAAGAGACTGAGCCCTATGACCGGTTAGAGCAGCTGGTGGCGTTGTTCCGTTCCATGGACAAGGAAGCGAAACCGCAAATCTACCAGATTACCAACCGGCTGTGCGCGGCTTATGGTATCGGGAAGGTCTTGTTCGAGGGCGTCCGGGTAAAAGACGACAACAAGTGGGATTACCTGGTGGCGGAACTGGATTTTGTGGAATGGGAACCGGCGGTCGTAAAAGTAGAAGAGCGGGCAGTGCGCGGCAAGATTAAAGACCGTGGCGATGCAAATGCGGCGGTGAAAGAACAGCTGACAAAGTTCCAGCTGGCGGACCAGTCCCTGGATAAGCTTTCGACCCCGTCAGTGGAAACGGCGAAAGTGGAGATGCCGGCATCACCGGCAGTGGATGACGATGGAATTTAGGCACTTGCAGTTCCTGGTCTATATCGGAGATTACCAGGTCAATAAAATCAACAAGATGACAGTTACGTCCAGCTGCCAGAACCCCATAGACCTGGCGACGATAGAAATTCCCTGTGAGAATGTGGAAGTGGACGCGATTGTCAAGGATCTGCCGGTAAAGATTTATATGGGGTATTACGACACCGGTATATGGCTGGTGTTCAGCGGGTTGGTGAAAGATGTTTCCTGGGGGCGCAGCATCGTGATCCGGTGCAAGGACCTGATGGAAGTGCTGCGCAGCACGAAGATTGTGCAGGCTTTCACGGATGCAGAACCTGCGGTGATCATGAAGTTTATGCTGCAAAAAGCCGGGGTGCCTGACTTCCTGATCAGCAGGCAGTCACAACCGGTGAAACATAATTTTATCCTGTCGAACCAGAGCGTGATACAGGCGCAGCGGCTATTGAACAAGGCGTGGGATTTGGACTGGATGTTTTTCCGGGAACCGGAAGGGAAAGTGGTTTGGCAGCCGGTGGAAGAGACCAGCCGGTATGATGGCGGGGAACCGATGCTGCTGCTGGAATACGGAAGGAATATCCTGGACCTGAAACCGGCGGAAGAAACTGCCGGTACTGTGACAACATTCCTGCTTCCGTTCCTGCGCCCGCTGAATGTGATACGGATCCGGGATGTCCGGTACTGGGCCAGCGATATGCTGGCGCTGATTACAAAGGTGGAATACATCTACGAAAACGGCGCAGCAGAAATGAGGATGGAATGGAAAACACGGGAGAGTTAAAAGAACTGTTAAGCAAAATCGTCCGGGCTATATTTCCGGAACTCAATAACGGGTACCAGTATCCAATCCGCGCAAAAGTGGTGAAGGTCCATGAAGGCGGTGGGACGGTTTCCGATTACGATAAACGCTACTCGGTGGACGTGCAGCCGCTGGCACGGGACGGGACGGAAGATAAAACGAAACCGGTCATCCCGGATGTGGCCATCCCGGTGCTGTGGGCCGGTCCGGATCGCGGGCTGTTCTGCCTGCCGAAAGTCGGGGCTGTCGTCCGGGTCGGGTTCTATTACTGGGACGCGGCGCTGCCTTATGTGGATGCCGTGTTGGGCGACGGGTACAATGTTCCGGCCCATCCGCTGGACAGCCTGGTTCTGCAACAAAGCAACGGGGTGAAGGTTGTGATGAAGCCGAACGGGAATGTGGAAATAGAATCTTCTCCCAGCAAGATCACGCTGACAAGCTCCGGGATTTCCGTGGAATCGCCCACGATTGCCATGAAGGCACAGCACATCGGCATCAACGGCGGGGCAATGTCTGTAGACGGGGAAGGCAATATACAGTTATGCGGCGGTGGACCTGCTATTGCGCGGGTAGGAGATGCGATTGAATGCCCTCATGGTACGGGAAGGATTACCGGCGGAAGCCGTAAGGCGACTTGCGGATAGGGAGGCAAACCGATGGAAGAATTTTTAGGCTGTGACATGGCTATGGAAGCGCAGGACCTGAAAGTCTCTGCAACCGGGGATGTAAAACTGGTTTCCGGTCGCGCCTGTCTTGCCCAGGATATCCTGAATGCCCTGATGACGCCAAAAGGCTCGCTGTTGTGGCATCCGGAGTATGGTTTTGACATTTACAAATATGTCAAAAAAGAAAATTCTGCTATTAACCGGCTGCAATTTGTCCAGGAAGTGAAAACTACAGTGGAAGCGGATCCCCGTGTTCAACCAGGACATACTAGGGTGGAGGTTTTAACCTGGAACCTGCGGCTGATCCGGTTCAAAGTTTCGGCGTTGCCAATCAACGATACGCACCCGCTGAATTTGGTATTAGGCTATGGGGCCTATTCGGTGGAAGGGGAGGTGACAACATGAGTGTAAACTGGGGCGATATGATTGGCTCAAAAACGTTTTCGGAACTGGTGACGGAAAGTCGCAGGAAGTTGGGAACCAGTAATTCTAAAATCACAAACTGGACCATCGGCGGCGTGTTCCGGACGTTGGTGGAAACGGCTTGCTGGTGTGTCAGCCAGCTATATAGCCTGATGGAAAAAGTTGTGCCCATGGGCTTTATAGAACACGCTACCGGTAGGTGGCTTGACCTGAAGGTTGCGGAAGTGGGGCTGGTGCGGCGGCAAGCGAAACGGGCAAAAGGCATGGTCATTTTTTCCCGTACCGGTAACCTGGGCAGGGCCGTGAAGATTCCTTCCGGGAGCATCGTTAAAACGGAGATGCAGGATAATGGGCAGGAACTGCGGTACTTTACCACGGAAAACGTAATTCTGCCTGCAGGGGAGGCCAGTCTGAATGTTTCTGTACAGGCGGAATTTGAGGGCGCAGCGTACAACGTAGGGGAAGGTTATATCCGCGTACTGGTTACACATATCCCCGGCATTGATGCCATAACAAACGTCGCGGAATGGATTGCAGAGGAAGGCGTGGATGTAGAATCGGATGAAGCGTTGCGGAAAAGGTACAAGCTGCGTTGGCATGAATTGTCTACCGGATCGACAGCGCTGGCATACCAGTCCTGGGCCTATCAAGTGCCGGGGGTTATGGATGTGGCCATAGATGACAACCATCCGCGCGGGCCGGGCACGGTGGATGTAATTATTGCCAGTCCTGCAGGTTCGCCCACAGACGCACTGAAGCGGGAAGTCAAGTCGTACATAGATACGCGGCGGCCTTTGTGCAGCGATGTCGTAGTTATGGGACCGACGCTGAAACCGGTGGATTTGGATATAACATTGTTGCTGTATCCTGAACGCGGTTCTCTGGCAGATACCAGAACAGAGGCGGAACAGATACTGCAGAAGTTCTTTACCATGACCGACGAGGAAACGGATGTGGATGCGCAGAAGATAGGAGACGACTTTGTCAGGGCGCGGCTGATCCGGCATTTAATGGAGATTCAAGATGTTTTTAATGTGGTTTTAACATCACCTTCTGCGGATATCACTGTAGCAGTCCATGAACTTGCATCCAGAGGCACGCTGGATCTGAAGATAGAAAGGGCGACGGAGACATGACCGCATTCAGGGAATATATGTGGGAACTGCTGACCCGGCCTTTCAGGAAAGACAACAGCGTGGTGGTAAAAGCTTATACGCTGATTATTGGCTCTATACTGGACGACACAAAGGAAAGTTTGTTCCGGTTGCGGCGGCAATGGCTTGTCCAGACAGCCGGGGAGAAAGCGCTCCGGCTGTTAGGGGAACAGCGGGGAATCTACCGGTACGATGATGAACCGCTGGAAATCTACCGGAACCGGGTGCAGGGAGCCTATGAAATATACGCTTATGGCGGAACACTCCCTGGTATGATCCGATCATTGCAGATGTTGGGTTATAATCCGGATATCCAGGAACGGACGACCACATGGGCGCATTTCACTCTGTCGATACCGTTGGAAATTATGGACGGCTTTACGCCGGAAGAGTACCGGCGGCTGCGGGCTATGGTCTGGCTGATGAAGTCTGCGCATACATTGCCGGAATTTGTGATGGAGCTGACATCTAAACCGCAGGAAATCCATCTGTACCATAACCGTCAGATCGTGGGCGAGGTGTTCTGTCCCTGGAAGATATGGCTGCCATGGAAAAAACTGTACCGGCTGGATGGCTGCGTATGGCTGAACGGGTCAATCACTTTGGGGGAAGGCTGGTTTGACGCAGTGTACCTGGACGGGTGTGTGGCGTTGGATGGCAGCAGCCTGTTGGATGGCTGTACCAGATTGTACGATGACTGGCGTTGGCATGATAACGTTTTGAACCGTACGTCTATAGAAACGAAAATGAATTCCAAGCAGGGGCTGCAGCTGCAAATGTCAGCATATGTGGAAACAATTGAGGAATGAAGGAGGATGTTATGGGTGATTTAATTCAGACCGGAACGGTAGAAACTGCGGCATCCAATGCCAAATTTAATATTGTAACTACCGATAAGGTAAGGGAAAAGTTAATTCGTGGCCTGACCCAGACAGGAAGGGTGCCAAAAATTACGCATATCGCATTTGGCACGGGTGGTGTAGATGGAGCTGGAAATCCTATAATGCCGGAAGCTGATGCGAATGCATTGCAGCATGAAGTGTTCCGGATCCCCGTGGAAACAATTGAGTATCCGGAGCCGTATAAGGCGGATATTATTATTGAAATTACCGGCGCGGATTACAATGACGTACCACTGTCTGAGTTTGGCGCGGTGGATGAAGAGGGCGACTTTGTGGGAATCCAGAGTTTCAAGACGATTACCAAGCAGGAAAATGTGCTGCTGCGGTTTCACTGGCAGTGTGAATTTTAAGGGAGGTGGCCACCATGACGGACGAGAAGTTTAGGACAGACCTTCCGTTCAGCACTGTGATTAACCGGCTGACGCGGCGTATGCTGAACATTGCAGAAACCTTCAACATACCGCTTGACCAGCTGTTTTCAAACGATAGGAGGCTGAAAGAAGACGTGGATGAGTTGAAAGAAACTGTGAAAGGGCATGCTGGCGTTAATGAGTTAACCAACGCAGAGATTGACGCTATTTTTGAAGGGACATATGTTGAGCCTGATGCGGGACAGGCGAGTGGCGATGGCTGTGAAGCATTAGGCGTTAGTGAAATTTCTACAATTTTCGAGGGGGAATAGAAAATGGCAAAATTCGCAACATTAGCAGGTCTTAATTATTTTTATCAGAGAATGAAAAATATTTTTACTGAAAAATTTGCAACCAAGGATGTTGCTACGGTCAGTGCAGATGGGCTGATGGGTGCAACGGACAAAGCAAAATTGAATGGAATTGCGGAAAACGCAAACAACTATTCTTTACCGGAAGCAACGTCTGAGACTTTGGGAGGTGTGCGGACCGGGGAGAACATCAGCAACGATTCCGGGTTGATTAATGTTGAAGTAATGACAGCTGCGACTGATGATTTCGCAGGTAAAGCGGGATTAGCGCCTGCACCGGGGCAGGGAGATCAGGAGAAATTTTTGCGAGGCGATGGAACCTGGCAAGAACTGCCAATCTTGACCAATGAAGAAATTGAAACAATTTTCGATGAAGCAGATCAGGGACAAGGTTCAGATCCAGACCCGGGTTCAACTCAGGGACAAGGCACAGAATCAGAACCGGGTACGAATCAGGATCCAGTACAGGATCCGGAACAGGAGCCTGAGGGATGAATAAAGCGGGTTTAGCGTACTTTTACAAACGGATTAAACAGAAATTCGCACCAAGGGAAAACGGCGTGGAATTTATTGCTGGTACTCAAGCCACTGCCACAGGGGCGTTTACGGGCGTAACAGCAGAAGATAAGCTGTACGATGGGAAGACGATTGCGTATTATCTGCCGTTTGCCAGTTCCGGAAATGCGACGCTGGAACTGTCGCTTTCCGGAGGTGGGACTACGGGACCTAAACCAGTCTTTTATACAGCTTCAAGTCGTTTGACCACACATTATGGAGCCGGGTCGGTTATTCTATTGACATATCTTGCTGATAAGGATGGCTGGTATCGTGCAGATCATGCTGGGACGTACAGCAACATGACTGCTGCGACAGAAGACACAGCGGGTAAAGCAGGGCTGGTTCCGGCGCCGGGAGCAGGAAAACAGGGAAGCTTTTTGCGCGGGGACGGAACGTGGCAAGAAATTTCAGAAATGACAGAGACTGAAATTGATGCAATTTTTAATTAAAGGCGGAGGGCACACTAATGAAAGTTTTATCGGCAGCTGGTGCAAAATATTTCTTGAATAAGTTAAAAGCAATTTTTGCGCCGAACAGTAATTTCGTAAAGTCTGGCAGTGAGGCAAAAGCTGGGTTGGTTCCTTCACCAGGAACGACAGCAGGTACTACGAAATACCTGCGGGAAGACGGGACATGGCAGGTTCCGCCGGATAATAACACTACGTACAGCAACATGGCTGCTGCGACCGCAAGCGCAGCAGGCAAAGCAGGACTGGTACCTGCGCCTGCTGCTGGTAAACAGGCATCATTCCTTCGTGGGGACGGAACGTGGCAGGTTCCGACAAATACAACTTATAGCAATTTTGTTGGATCAGGATCTAATGCGAAAAATGGTTTAGTTCCTTCACCGGGAACGACAGCAGGTACTACAAAATATTTACGGGAAGATGGATCGTGGCAGGTTCCGCCGAATGCAACCTACAGCAATTTCGTAAAATCTGGCAGCGGAGCAAAAAACGGTTTGGTTCCTGCACCGCCTACGACAGCAGGCACTACGAAATACCTGCGGGAAGATGGAACATGGCAGGTTCCGCCGGATAATAACACAACGTACAGCAACATGACCGCTGCGACAGCAAGTGCAGCAGGAAAGGCGGGTCTAGTTCCAGCACCGGCGGCGGGGAACCAGGGAAAATTTCTGCGCGGGGACGGAACGTGGCAGACACCAGCGAATACTACTTACAGTAATTTCGTAAAATCTGGCAGCGGAGCAAAAAACGGTTTGGTTCCCGCACCTCCTACGACAGCAGGTACTACAAAATATCTGCGAGAAGATGGAACGTGGCAGGTTCCGCCGGATAATAATACGACTTATAGCAATTTCGTAAAATCTGGCAGCGGAGCAAAAAACGGTTTGGTTCCTGCACCGCCTACGACAGCAGGCACTACGAAATATCTGCGGGAAGATGGAACATGGCAGGTTCCGCCGGATAATAACACAACGTATTCTGCCGGGACCGCTGCATTGCTAACTGCTGGCACTGACACTGCAAACCGTGTGTGGCAAGCTAAAATTTTGAAAGAGTATGTGAAGAGCATTGTTTCACCAAGTTCATCTATTGCCGCAAACGGATATGTAAAATTAGACTCAGGCCTAATTATACAGTGGGGAAATCATACGGTTTCTAAATCGCAAGGCGATAAAACCATTTCATTTAATATTAATTTTACATCAGCATGCTATACGGTAATCACAACTGCTTCAGGATCTAGTGCTGAGTACGACTATTTTTTCCAAATCAAGTCATATACAAACAGCAACTTTATAGCACATCTTCAGGACGTAAGTGGTTACATACCTGATTCTCCTATATGTTATTGGGTAGCCATAGGAAAATAATTATTTACCAATGGCTATCCAATATATAGCATTGCCTCCATATGTACCAGCACTATATGTAAATCCAGTGGTTGAAAGACTGTTAACGCCGCATCCATAATAATCCGGACTACCAGAATGGCTGTTTGCTGCCAATGCTGTATATACCGTTGAAAAACTTATTGGAAATTTTATAGCTTTAGACGGATTATTGGCACTGGGTTCTGCATCTTTTCCCCACTGTCTAATTTCCAATAGCTATAAAATAATGAGGTTTTACAAAATCGTTCATTCCCTGAACATTAAAGCCTGTTTTGGTTAAATTCATAACTTGATACCAGTCTGCATAAGTAGAATCTAAATATTGTCCAGAACCACCAAGTTGTTTTACACAGGAATAACAAGCAGTAGGAAATGCAATAGGAAATTTATAACTACCACTTGCTGTTACAGTTCCCCACTGTTTACTTACCTATTGCTATCCAATAATACGGACCAAGGATTTTCAATCCTAATCTCATAATTATTTTTGTTGTTGTGAGGGATTTTATACCAAAATTAAGGTTAGAAAGCCAGTTGTCATATGCTACTTCTGTTCCGTAAGAAATAACTGCAGTATAACATGCACTTGTAAAGGCGATAGGAAAAGCTATCTCATAATCTGTGGTATCCGCAGAGGGAGAAGCGCGTTTTCCCCACTGTAGATAATGGAAACAGATGGCAGAAAATGTGATAGTTCTGCTGCATGGTTATTATTGAAACAGGAAGTAGGGAAAAATAAAAACAAAATAACAATAGTTTTTTATGGTTTTGCAAGAAACAATAGTAACAACGTTTTTTTTATCCTCAACAGTGCATTTCTGTGGATGTTAGAAATATTAACAGTATCGTATAAGTAACACTATTTAAGCAGCTGAATGGCCTTACGCAGCTGACGGAGGTTCTTATGGGTGTAGACCCGATCAGTAACATCTCCAGATGCATGACCAAGGATGCGGCGCTTTGCATTTTCGTTGGCGCCTGCATTATCCAGTAACGTTGCAACAGTGTGACGGCAGTCGTGGGTGGTGTGTTTTGTACGGATGGCAGACATGAGGTTGTACCACAAAGTGCAGAACCGACTGTAATTATACGGTTTTCCCGACGGATCCGACAGAAGGTAATCCCCTGGAGTTTGCGTCAGAGATTCTATCAACGGGAGGATCCGGTTATGTATTGGTATGATTCTTATGCCGGAAGCAGTTTTGCTCCTTGTAATCTTGATGAACCGTTGACGCAAGTTAATGTTTCTTTTTTCCAATGCCAGCAGTTCGCCGACGCGCATTCCCGTATAAAGCAATATTAAAACGGCATCGGTTCCAGAAACATCACATTGCCATAGTCGATTTATCTGTTGACGGGTAAAAGGCTTATGAGAGCGAACCGGTTTGTTTTTTCCGATTTTCAGAAGTGATGCATAGTTTTTATTTACAAGTTCATATTCAATTGCAAATTTTGAAATCAGTGATATAAGAGAACGCACTTTTTTCATGGATGCATAAGAAAGGCGGTTCTTTTTCATAATATCAAGAATTTGCTGGTAATCAGCGAATTTTAGGTCAGTTATAGGCGTGTCATGGATTGGCAAACAATGCTGATACGCGTTGCGATAATTGGAAATAGTAGTCGGTGCTGGTTCTTTATCTGCAACGTGTGCTGGTAACCAGCGGAAGAAAGCTTCAGAAAATGTGACCTTGTGACCAGGAAGGGAGTGCTGCTTATGGATTTTATTGTAATCTGCCTGATATATTTCTGCTTCTATCTGTGTTTCAAAATATTCCACAGGCCGCTGCTTCCCGTTTTTCGTAACCACAAAAACAAACGGCCGCCGCCTTTTTCCAGATAATTTTTTGATTGACCCATAACCATTAGGTTTTCTCATTTTTATCACCCTAAATTATTGTAAAGGAGAATCAATTATGCCGGAAAATTTTTTGATTAAATTTGATGAAATTACAGGGGATCGATTGAACACTATTCCATACGATAAAGATATTACGCCGGATCAGGCGCAAAAGTTAATTAATGACGGGTATGAGATTGTATCGTGTGCGAACTGGAATAAAATCATAGGAAACTATGATGGACAAATATATGTTAAAGATATCAAAAATGGCGGATACATTGTCAAACCGCCATATGTACCTACATTGCAGGAATCACAGCAAAAGAAAATTGATGAGTTAAAAGATGTGCGAAATAAAAAAGAGTTAGACCCGATAGAATATCAGGGGCATTTGTTTGATGCAGATAAGGATAGTCTTGACCGCCTTAATTATGCAATAATTACATTAGAAACAAGCGGAAAACCAGATATTGAATGGACTGCCGCAGATAATTCAGACGTGACAATGACAGCACAAGCTCTGAGAGGCGTTATTGCTGCAGTAGGCGCACGGAGCAATTTGCTTCATATTAAATATAGAGAGCTGAAGGAACGCGTGATAGGGGCGCAAGATAACGAAACCGTAAACGCTATTGTCTGGTAAAAAATTAATCCCGGTTTAAAACGGCTTCAAGGCCTCTTAAATCGGGATTGTTTTTCTTTAAGCAGTTATGTATAATTATTTGTAAAAATGCGTCCGATTTTAAATGTCGCAAAATCCGAAACATTTTGTCGCCGCATACCTAAAAAATGCAGTGAAAGAAAATGTTTTTTGTGGTAAAATATACAGTAGTACAATCAAAGATAAAAAGTAAAATCAGTAAGTAAAAATAATAATATTTAAGGAGGGAACAACACATGGGATTAATTAAAGCAGGCATGGGTGCCATTGGCGGCGTACTGGCCGACCAGTGGAAAGAGTACTTTTACTGCGACAGCATGACCCCGGACGTTTTGATGTGCAAAGGCCAGAAACGGATCAGCAGCCAGGGCCGCAGCTCCAACACCAGCGCCGAAGACAACATCATTTCCAACGGCTCCGTGATCGCGGTTAACGTAGGCCAGTGTATGATGATCGTGGAACAGGGCAAAGTCGTTGACCTTTGCGCTGAACCCGGCGAATACACCTATGACAAATCCACAGAGCCTTCTGTTTTCACAGGCGACCTGAAAGAAAGCGTAATCCAGGTATTCCAGCGCATGGGTAAACGTTTTACCTTCGGCGGCGATACCGGTAAGGATCAGCGTGTTTATTACTTCAACACGAAAGAAATTATCGGCAACAAATACGGTACCCCGGCGGAAATTCCCTTTAAAGTAATTGAAGAAAATACCGGCCGCGGCTTGCTGGTTCGCATCCGCTGCTTCGGCGAATACAGCTATAAAATCGTGGATCCGATCCTGTTCTACTCCACGATTGCCGGCAATGCTCCCGATCAATACCTGCGGAGCCAGTGGGACAGCCAGCTGAAATCCGAATTGCTGACTGCGCTGCAGCCTGCATTCGGTAAAATTTCCGCACAGCGTATCGACTATACCGAACTGCCGATGCGCACCATGGAACTGGCCGACGCCCTGAATGACGTGCTGTCTTCCAAGTGGCGTGACCTCCGCGGCATTGAAATCGTTTCCTTCGGTGTGAACAGTGTCAAAGCCAACGAAGAAGACGAAGCGAAACTCCAGAAAGTACAGATGGGCGCTATGATGAGCAATCCGGATATGCGTATGGGCGTCCTGACCGACGCGACTGCTGACGGAATTCGTAACGCATCCGCTAATGAAGGCGGCGGTATGGGCCCCATGGGCGCGTTCATCGGCATGGGGATGGCAAACATGGCCGGCGGAATGGCCATGGGTAACGCCTACGGCCCGGCCGGTCAGTATCCGCCTCAGTACGGACAACCGCAACAGCCGTATCCGCAGCAGCAGCCCCCGCAGCCGGCGGCAGCTCCCGCAGCGGCAGCAGGCTGGACCTGTGCCTGCGGACATGCCGGCAACACCGGTAAGTTCTGCGCCAACTGCGGACAGCCGAAACCGGAACCCAAACCGGCGGGCGGCTGGGATTGTGCCTGCGGCGCCAAAGGCAACACCGGCAAGTTCTGCGCTAACTGCGGCAAACCGCAGCCGGAAGCCCCGGCAGGCTGGACCTGCAGCTGCGGCAGCGTGAACCAGGGTCAGTTCTGCCCGAACTGCGGTTCCCGTAAACCGGCAGACGCACCGCTCTATAAATGCGATAAGTGCGGCTGGCAGCCGGAAGATCCGCATAATCCGCCTAAGTTCTGCCCGCAGTGCGGCGACCCGTTCAATGAAGGGGATATCGTAAAATAATTCAGTAGCTGACAGTGTTCCGGTTGTATACTAATTTGTTGTAATACAGACTGAAGCAATTTAATAAAGGCTGATGAATCGACCTGCCGACTGCTGATGCATGCGGCAGGTCTTTTTCAGAAACAGACCGGAACCGGCAAGAACTTTTATCATGACATTGCGGAAGGCAGTGTCATTGCAATACAATTGCAGCAATTATAAAAGGAATAAAAAAAGGAAAGAGGCTTAGTGTTTATGGTAACAGAAAAAAAATGGGTGTATAAGTTTAACGAAGGTAATGCACAGATGCGCGAGCTGCTGGGCGGCAAAGGGGCTAATCTGGCGGAGATGACGAATTTGGGACTGCCGATTCCCATGGGCTTTACGATTACAACGGAAGCCTGCACGGATTATTACAAATCCGGCCGCAAAATTTCCAACGAGATCAAGCTGCAGATTTTCGAAGCGCTGCGCTGGCTGGAAAAAGAAAACGGGAAGAAATTCGGCGACAACAGCGACCCGCTGCTGGTTTCCGTCCGCAGCGGCGCACGGGTCTCCATGCCTGGCATGATGGACACGATTTTAAATCTGGGCATGAACGATATTTCCGTGAAAGGCTTTGCGCAGAAAACAAATAATCCCCGTTTTGCCTATGACTCCTACCGTCGTTTCATCCAGATGTTTTCCGACGTGGTCATGGAAGTTCCCAAGTCAAAATTTGAAAAAATTATTGACGAGATCAAAGAGCAGAAAGGCGTTAAGTTTGATATCGACCTGGATGTCAACGACATGAAAAAACTGATCAAACGCTTCAAAGCCTTGTATAAAGAAACCATCGGCCAGGACTTCCCCCAGGATCCGGACGTCCAGCTGATGGAAGCGGTGAAGGCCGTATTCCGTTCCTGGGATAACCCCCGGGCCAATGTATACCGCCGCATGAACGACATCCCCGGCGACTGGGGCACTGCGGTTAATATTCAGACCATGGTATTCGGCAATATGGGCAACACCTCCGGAACCGGCGTGGCCTTTACCCGGAACCCGGCTACCGGCGCCAAGGGAATTTACGGCGAGTACCTGATCGACGCCCAGGGCGAAGACGTGGTGGCCGGCGTACGGACACCGCAGCCTATCAGCAAGCTGGAAGAAGATATGCCGGGCTGCTACAGCGAATTTATCAACCTGGCCCATAAACTGGAAAGCCACTACCGCGACATGCAGGATATGGAATTTACCATTCAGGAAGGCAAACTGTTTTTCCTGCAGACCCGTAACGGCAAGCGTACGGCGGAAGCGGCCATCAATATCGCCTGCGACCTGGTGGAAGAAGGCATGATCACACCGGAAGAAGCATTGCTGCGTATCGAAGCGAAATCCCTGGACCAGCTTCTGCATCCCACCTTTGACGCCAAAGCGCTGAAAGAAGGAAAGGTAATCGGGCATGCGCTGCCGGCTTCTCCGGGCAGTGCGGCGGGCAAAGTGTACTTTACGGCGGAAGATGCCAAAAACGCGGCGGCCAAAGGCGAACGTGTCATTCTCGTACGGCTGGAGACCTCGCCGGAAGATATTGAAGGCATGCACGCGGCGGAAGGCATCCTGACCGCCCGGGGCGGCATGACCAGCCACGCGGCAGTAGTAGCCAGAGGCATGGGCACCTGCTGCGTATCCGGCTGCAATGATTTAAAAGTCAACGAAGAAGGAAAAGAATTTGAACTGAACGGTACGGTTTACCATGAAGGGGATTATATTTCCCTGGACGGTTCTACCGGCACCATTTACGAAGGGGATATCCCCACGGTAGAAGCGCAGATCAGCGGCAACTTCGGCTGCATTATGCGCTGGGCCGACCAGTTCCGCAAGATGAAAGTACGGACCAACGCGGATACGCCGGCCGACGCGGAAAACGCGGTTCGGTTAGGCGCGGAAGGCATCGGTCTGTGCCGTACGGAGCACATGTTCTTTGAAGCGGAACGCATTCCCAAGTTCCGCCGCATGATCCTGTCGGATACCGTGGAACAGCGGGAAGCGGCGCTGGCCGAACTGCTTCCGTATCAGCGCGAAGACTTTATCGGCATGTACAAAGCGCTGCGGGGCCGTCCCATGACGGTTCGTTTCCTGGATCCGCCGCTGCATGAGTTCCTGCCCAAGACGGAAGCGGAAATGCGGGAACTGGGGGACAGCATGGGCCTGACCTACGAAGAAGTGAAAGCCCGCTGCGACGCCATGCACGAGTTCAACCCCATGATGGGCCTGCGCGGCTGCCGCCTCAGCGTCATTTATCCGGAAATTTCCCGTATGCAGACCCGCGCCGTGATCGAAGCGGCCATTGCGGTCAAGAAAGAAATGAATTACGATATCGTTCCCGAGATCATGGTACCGCTGACCGGGGAACGCAAAGAATTGCTGTTCGTAAAGAATATCATCGTGGAAACCGCGGAACAGGTTATGAAAGAACAGGGCTACTTCCTGAATTACCAGGTCGGCACCATGATCGAAATCCCGAGAGCCGCGCTGACAGCGGATGACGTGGCGAAGGAAGCCGACTTCTTCAGCTTTGGCACCAACGACCTGACCCAGATGACCTTTGGCTTCTCCCGGGACGATGCGGGCAAATTCCTGGAAAGCTATTACGATCAGAAAATTTATGAGTTTGATCCCTTCAGCAAACTGGACCAGACCGGCGTCGGCCAGCTGATGCAGATGGCCGTAAAGAAAGGCCGTCAGGAAAACCCGATGCTGCACTGCGGCATCTGCGGCGAACACGGCGGCGATCCTTCTTCGGTTGCGTTCTGCCAGGAACTGGGTCTGGACTACGTGTCCTGCTCGCCTTTCCGCGTACCGATTGCCCGGCTGGCAGCAGCCCAGGCAGCCATTAACCTGAAGAAAAAATAAGGCGGCGCAGTTTGTAAGTTGCCAAAAGAAAAATGCTGAATGAATAAACCTTTCAGCATCCGGTTACACTGAAAAATTAAACAAAAAACGGGCCGGTGCAGACGCCGGCCCGGTGACGAATCATTACAGGCGGCTTTGCGGAAAACCGAGCCGCCTGTTTTGATTTATTAAAATGCATAAAGATTTAATAATTATGCAAAAAATAACTTGACAGGAAGCGCAATTTCATCTATTATATGCTTAATCATACGTTTAGTATTTTATTATGTAAAAACCGAGGTCCATCATGACAAAAGTATTTATCGACGGAAGTTCCGGGACCACCGGATTACGGATTCGTGAAAGATTATGCACTCGTAAGGATATAGAACTGATTGCGCTGGATGAAGCGCACCGCAAGGATGCGGAGGCGCGGCGGGACGCGTTCCAAAAAGCGGACGTGGCGTTCCTCTGTCTGCCTGACGCGGCGGCTGTCGAAGCGGTGGAACTGGCAGCGGACAGCGGGGCCGTCGTCATCGATACGTCCACGGCCCACCGGACGGCGGCAGGCTGGACTTACGGCATGCCGGAACTGACCGGATACAAAGAAAAAATTGCAAAAGCGAAACGGATCGCCAACCCCGGCTGCCACGCCAGCGGATTTATCGCCCTGGTGGCGCCGCTGGTGGAACAGGGTCTGCTGGCCAGGGACGCAATGCTGACCTGCTTTTCCCTCACCGGGTATTCCGGCGGCGGGAAAAACATGATCGCCGAGTACGAAGATCCGCAGCGAAGCCCGCTGCTGAATGCCCCCAGGCAATATGCGCTGGGCCAGACGCATAAACACCTGAAAGAGATGAACGCCATCTGCGGGCTGGAAAACGCCCCGGTGTTCTGTCCCATCGTGGCGGATTTTTACAGCGGCATGGAAGTGACGGTGTCCCTGTTCAAAAAAGATCTGCAGGGTTCCCTGGCAGATGTCCGACGAACGTATGCATCCTATTACACGGGCCCCCTGATTCATTTTAAAGAAACGGCGGACGAAAACGGGTTCCTGTCCGCAGCGGCCTTTACCGGACGGGACGACATGGAGATCACTGTGACAGGCAACGAAGACCGGATCCTGCTGGTGTCCCGTTTCGACAATCTGGGCAAAGGGGCGTCCGGCGCGGCCATCCAGAATATGAACATTGTGCTGGGACTGCCGGAAACGACAGGACTGGAAGTGTAAGGAAACACTTCTGCATGCGCCTACACGCTTGTCGGCACAAGCTCATGCAAACAGTGTTTCCACAAATAAAGCAGTATCGGAGGAACAAATGATAAAACAGATAGAAGGCGGCGTCTGCGCTGCAAAAGGATTTACCGCCAGCGGCATGTACTGCGGCATCCGGAAGAAGAACAATAAAAACGATCTGGCCTTGATCTTCAGTAAGGTTCCGGCTCATGCGGCCGCCGTTTACACAACAAACCTGGTAAAAGGCGCGCCCTTAACCGTAACCAAAAACCATATTGCCGACGGCATCGCCCAGGCGGTGCTCTGCAACAGCGGCAATGCCAATACCTGCAACAGCGACGGCATTGAAATCGCGGAGAAGATGAGCAGCCTGGCTGCGGAAAAGCTGGGCATCAGCAAAGACGATATGGTGATCGCCTCTACCGGCGTTATCGGCCAGAAGCTGAACATTACGCCCATCGCCAACGGCATGGACAAGCTGGTAAGCCTCTTATCGGAAACCGGGGAAGACGAAGCGGCCAAAGCCATCATGACCACGGACACGGTCATGAAAAAAGTGGCGGTGGAATTTGAAATTGACGGCAAGACCTGCCGTATGGGCGGTATTGCCAAAGGCAGCGGCATGATCCATCCCAACATGGCTACCATGCTGGTGTTCCTCACCACGGATGCGGCCATTTCCGCAGCCATGCTGCAAAAAGCCCTGAGCCACGACGTGCAGAAGACCTTCAACATGCTCAGCGTGGACGGGGATACATCCACCAACGACATGGTGGCGATCCTGGCCAACGGGCTGGCAGGCAATGAGGAAATTACGGAAGAAGGACCCGCCTTTGATACCTTTATGAAAGCGCTGAACACCATCACCATCGCGTTGTGCCGTTCCATTGCCGGCGACGGGGAAGGCGCCACCAAACTGCTGGAATGCGACGTCACCGGCGCCGCCGATGAAAAAACGGCGGCCGTGGTAGCCAAGAGCGTAATCACCAGCAGCCTGCTGAAAGCCGCCATGTTCGGCGCCGACGCCAACTGGGGCCGCGTGCTCTGCGCCATCGGTTACAGCGGCGCGGAGCTGGACGTGAACAAAGTGGACGTGGCGTTTAAATCGGCAAAAGGAGTTCTGCCGGTGTGCAAAAACGGAGCCGGGGTAGATTTTTCCGAAGAGTTTGCCAAAGAAGTCCTGCTGGAGAAAGAAATCACGATTCTGGTGGAACTGAACAGCGGCAGTGCCTGCGCTACGGCCTGGGGCTGCGACCTGACCTATGATTATGTAAAGATCAACGGCGATTACCGTTCCTAAGTGCTTGCGGTTTCTTTTTGTGAATGGCGGCGTCAATGTCCCTCGGCGTAGTACCGCTGCGCCTGCGGGCCATTTCCTTGCCCTTCGCATAAATCTCCTCGCAAGCAAAGTAATAAGTTAGCAGAGGTGTCATAACATGCCATATTCCTATTCCAATGCAGAACGCGCCCAGATTCTGGTGGAAGCGCTGCCATACATAAAAAAACACAGCGGCAAGATCGTGGTCATCAAATACGGCGGCAACGCCATGATCAACGAAACCCTGAAACAGCAGGTCATGGAAGATATCGTGCTGCTGTGGCACGTAGGCGTAAAAATCGTGCTGGTGCACGGGGGCGGGCCGGAAATCAACGACCTGATGAAACGCCTTGGCAAAAAAGCGGAATTTGTGGACGGTCTCCGGGTCACCGACAAAGAAACCATCGACATCGTGCAGATGGTGCTGGCAGGGAAGGTAAACAACACCCTGGTGAACCTGCTGCAGATGCAGGGCGGCAATGCACTGGGACTTTCCGGCGCGGACGGGCACTTGATCAAGTGCAAGATTAAAGACCCGCGCCTGGGTTTTGTAGGGGAAGTGACCGAAGTCAACGAAAAACCCGTTCTGGATTTGCTGGAAAAAGGGTACATCCCGGTAGTTTCCACCGTAGGCTGCGACGATCAGGGAAATGCCTACAACATCAACGGCGATACGGCGGCGGCCTGCATCGCGGGGGCCCTGAAAGCCGAAACCTTTATTCTTATGACGGACGTGCCGGGCATTTTGCGGGACAAGGACGATGACAAAACGCTGATTCCGGCGGTCACCGTTGCGGAAACGAAACAGCTGAAAGAAGAAGGCATTATTGCCGGCGGCATGCTGCCCAAGGTAAAATGCTGCGAAGACGCCATTGAAAAAGGCGTAAATAATGTAATTATTATGGACGGGCGCGTGCCCCATTCCATCCTGATGGAACTGCTGACGGATGAAGGCGCGGGCACCATGGTGACAGGGGAGTGAGAACATGAGCAAGCTGCAGGAACTGGACAACAAATACGTAGCCAATACCTACGCGCGGTTTCCGGTGGAAATCGTCAGCGGCAAGGGAAGCATTGCCAAAGATACGGACGGTAAAGAATACATCGACATGGGCTCCGGCATCGGGGTTACCAGCTTCGGCATCGCCGACGACGTCTGGAAACAGGCGGTCATCGACCAGCTGGGCAAGGTGCAGCACATGTCCAACCTGTATTACACAGAGCCCTGCGTGAAACTGGCGGAGCTGCTCTGCGAGAAGACAGGCATGAAAAAAGTGTTCTTCAGCAATTCCGGCGGGGAAGCCAACGAATGCGCCATCAAGGTGGCGCGGAAATACGCGGCGGAGAAAAAAGGGCCGGAGTATTATACCATCCTCACCCTGTGGAACAGTTTCCACGGGCGTACCCTCACCACCCTGGCCGCAACCGGACAGGATCATTACCACGAACTGTTCCAACCCCTGACGCCCGGTTTTGTCCATGCCACGGCTAACGATCTGGTGAGTGTGCAAAAACTGGTGGAAGCCCATAAAGTGGCGGGCATCCTGATCGAGTGCATCCAGGGCGAAGGCGGCGTGAACCCGCTGACCGCAGAATTCATTCAGGGTGTGGACGCCATCTGTCACGAAAAAGATATCGTGTTCATGGTGGACGAAGTGCAGACCGGCAACGGCCGCACGGGTAAACTGTATTCGTATATGAACTTCGGCGTGAACCCGGACGTGGTAACAACGGCCAAAGGCATCGGCGGCGGCCTGCCGCTGGGCGCCTGCCTGATGGGCGAAAAAGTGGAACACGTGCTGGGACATGGGGACCACGGCTCTACGTTCGGGGGCAACCCGGTGGCCTGCGCGGGGGCGGTGAGCATTATCAACCGGCTGGACGATGCGTTTTTGGCGGAAGTACAGCGGAAAGGAAAAATCCTTTTCAGCGCGCTGGAAGGAGCACCCGGTATCGAAAAAGTTACCGGCCTGGGCATGATGTGCGGTGTGAAACCGGTGAAGCCGGCCGCGGATGTGGTGAAAAAATGTATTGAAAAAGGTGTGCTCTGCCTGACGGCCAAGGACAAGGTCCGGTTGCTGCCGGCGCTGAATATGCCGGAAGAAGTTCTGGTGAAGGCAGTGAATATTATTAAAGAGGCCTGCGCGGAATAAGGTGCAAAATAAAGAACGGCTTGCAGATGAACTGCAGGCCGTTTTTTAATTTGTGTTCGTTTTTTCTGTGTTTGTGAGAGGCTGACAGTAAAGACGGTATAATATATTCTATTTGTAAATCAGCACTCCAAACTGTTTAGTTCCAAAATTCTTGTAAGGCTAATAAGCCTGACTGTACTTGTTAATAGTCAAATTCATCTGTTGTGATCATGATCTTTCTGCGTGACTGATCCAGCGTATTGAACAAGGCTAATTCTCTTTGATAAGTTTTTTCTTCCGCAATGGAATACGCAACCTGGACGAGATTATTCTTTCTGGTGATTTTTTGTTCTAAAGTTCATTGTACTGAAAAGTTTGCAACAGGTCGAACAAAGTTTTCAGTAATAGTGAGAACTTTGCAATACATCTGCGAAGCTTTCAGTAGGAATGTTTCGTGTAAAAAAATAACTATACGAACTTTACTTTTTCACAATTACTCCCACCTCGGTATAAATCATACCGCGCTTGCCACGGTCAGACCGCATGAGCAAGATGCGTTCCACTGGCATGGAAACCTTTTCGATTTGAATTCCGGGCATTGTTCCAGTGGCTTTTCGAATCAGCGTGATGTGGGGTGAAAAACGTTTCCGGTCAAACGGAATATTGTTTTCGTCCAGCGCATGGCGGATACGACGGACCACGGCGTGCAAGGGCGCCGATTCATCCATACCGGCCCACCACAGGTCCCGGAAACAGCCCATACCCGAAAGCGAAAGGGGAAATGCGGAAAAGGATACGGTCGCAAGGGCGTCCATCACGGGTTCTTTATCCGGATAATCCCCGATAAAGGCCAAAGTAAGGTGCATATTTTCCCTGGGTGTAAAATTACCGCGGACGCCGTTGGCGTACATTTCGTCCTGTGCGGCAGTGAGTGCGTCTTTCATGGCGTCGGATAATGTAATAGCAATAAACAGTTTCATAGTTTTCTCCTCAGTTTTAAATCATTTGAATAAAATGATCGTCTTTTTCAGGCAATTCTACTGAAAAGTTTGCAGGGGGTCAAGCAAAATCTTCAGTAGAGCTCTCACAAGCGGGTAAGATATAGTGTGTAAGGTTGAAACATTTTAAGGTACTGAAAAATATTTCAGACAAACAAGATTTGGTCATTTATAATTGCCAGTGTTGACTTTCAACTTCACCGCGGTCCGGTAACGCCTACTATTGGGCATTGGGAAGCGAGATGAAGCAATGCTTTTTTGGCAATTCGTTCTATCATCCGGAGCCCTCCTTAGGCAACAATTGATTTTCATTTACGTTAATCTAAAGTTTATCATTTGGAAAATCTAAAGTTACGAATTTAAAATATTGGATTCAGAAGATGAAGTGTTTGGCAGGTGTCCGCTAACAATCTAACAGTGTGAAACTTGTATGTTTGATTTGTGGCGTGAACCATTTGGTCACTTGTCAGAAAACAGGAATTACATGTTTTTTGAGAATGGTAAACCAAATGCAGTTTTGTTTGACGGCGGGCCATGCGAATATTATGAAAAGCAGAAAAGCAGAAATAATGTATTGGATAAGTTTGGACAATGTCATAAATATGATATAATAGAAATAAGAAATCTTTTTCCGTATAAGGAGCAAAGAATTATGAACAAACAGCAGTTAGCAGCTAAAATTTGGGAATCTGCAAATAAAATGCGCTCTAAAATTGAAGCCAATGAATATAAAGACTATATTCTGGGCTTCATTTTTTATAAATTTCTTTCCGACAAGGAAGTAAAATACCTGAAAGAAATTGGTTACACTGATGAATATATGGATACTGTAACGGAAGAATATCCGGAAGTTGTGCAAAATCTGCAAAATCGGAACGGATATTTTATTGCATACAATGACCTGTTTTCAACCTGGTTGTCAAAAGGCAGCGATTTTAATGTGTCGGATGTGAGGGATGCGCTTTCTGCTTTCAGCCGGTTAATCAGCGATACTCATAAAAAGGTGTTTAAAGGCGTATTCGATACACTGCAGACCGGTTTGTCAAAGCTTGGAGATACTGCCAATTCGCAGACTAAAGCCATCAGCGATTTGATTAACCTAATCAAAGATATTCCCATGGATGGCAAACAGGATTATGATGTACTTGGTTTTATTTATGAATATTTGATTTCCAATTTTGCTGCCAACGCCGGAAAAAAGGCCGGTGAATTCTATACACCCCATGAAGTTTCTCTTTTGATGTCAGAAATTGTGGCCAACCATTTGAAGGACAGGGAAGAAATAAAAATATATGACCCGACTAGCGGATCCGGTTCCCTGCTGATTAACATCGGTAAGTCCGCTACCAAATTTATGGGACAAGCAAACCGGATCAAATACTATGCGCAGGAATTGAAACAAAATACTTACAATCTGACGCGTATGAATCTGGTTATGCGGGGAATACTTCCGGATAATATTGTAACCCGTAACGGTGATACATTAGAAGAAGACTGGCCTTACTTTGAAGATAACGACCCGGTTGGCACCTATGAACCCCTGTATGTGGATGCCGTTGTTTCCAATCCACCGTATTCTCAGAACTGGAACCCTGCAGACAAAGAAACTGACCCGCGGTTCTCTCGTTTTGGCGTAGCGCCAAAAGGTAAAGCGGATTATGCTTTTTTGCTTCATGACCTGTTTCACTTAAAAAGCAACGGCATTATGACCATCGTATTGCCTCACGGAGTGTTGTTCCGTGGCGGTGAAGAAGGGATAATCCGTAAAAACTTAATCGAAAATAACCATATTGATACCATTATCGGATTGCCTGCTAATATTTTTTTCGGAACCGGTATTCCTACAATCATCATGGTGTTAAAACAAAAACGCAAGAATACAGATGTTATGATTGTAGATGCTTCCAAAGGATTTGAAAAAGTTGGCAAGAATAATAAATTACGTGCCTGTGATATTAAAAAGATTGCAGATGTGGTTACGCAACGGCTCTCTGTTAACAAATTTTCACGTATTGTATCCAGAGATGAAATTCGTGCCAACGATTATAACATGAATATTCCCCGCTATGTGGATTCCTCTGAAAAACCGGAAAGCTGGGATATATATGCTTCCATGTTTGGAGGTGTTCCGAGGCAGGAGCTTGATGAATTGACACCGTTCTGGCTTGCGCTGCCCGGTTTAAAGGAAGCATTGTTTGAAGCAACGAATGATTCTTATTATAAGTTACGGACAGAGAATATAAAAGACTCCGTTAACCGGAATCCTGCGGTGCTTGCGTTTTATAATAATTACAGATCTGTTTTTTCAGGCTTTGATAATTACCTAAAACAGCAACTACTGGATTGCATGCAGGATATCAATGTATCAAAAGAAGAAACGATAATCAGTGAGAACATTTTCCAACGACTTGAAGCAATTCCTCTGGCAGATAAATATGAAGCGTATCAGATTTTAGACAATAACTGGAACGCGATTGCTACAGATTTGGAAATTGCACAGACGGAGGGCTTTGCCGCTACAAAGCAGGTTGATCCGAACATGGTCATCAAAAAGAAAGACGGCAAAGATAAAGAAGTACAGGAAGGATGGAAAGGACACGTGCTTCCGTTCTCTCTTGTACAGGAAACATATCTTGCCGCAGAGCTTGATGTCATAAAGAATGATGAAGGCCGGGTAAATGAAATTACCGCACAGTACGAAGAACTGTTGGAGGAACTGCCGGAGGAAGAAAAAGAAAAGAATTTTATTAATGAAGACAAAACTGCATTTGTGTGGGCTGAAATAAAAAAGACAGTGAAGGCCAAAGAGGCAGAACTTGAAATATTAGCTATATTAAAAAAAGCCGCCGCTCTTAATGAGGAAGAAAAGAAAATCAGAAAACGCATTAAGGAAAACAGTGCAGCTTTGCATATAAAAACCAAAGAAACGATTGAAAACCTTACGGATGATCAGGTGTATGAACTGTTAAATAAAAAATGGATTATACCACTGACAGCCGATTTACATAAAATGCCGGTGAGCATTGTCAACACCCTGATTTCCAAAGTTGAAACCTTATCTGCAAAATACAGTACCACTTTATCCGAAGTGGAACACCAGATACGGGAAACGGAAGAAGAACTTGTTTCTATGTTGGATGAACTGGTCGGCAACGAATACGATATGCAAGGCATCTGTGAACTGAAAGCAATGCTTGGAGGAAAGCATGATGAAAACAAACAGAAGGAAACCCTCTATAAGATTCCGAGGATTCACTGACGATTGGGAACAGCGTAAGTTGGGTGACTTATCTTCATCTTTTGAATATGGGCTTAATGCAGCGGCTAAAAAGTATGATGGCGAAAACAAATATATTAGGATTACAGATATTGATGATGATAGTCGTGAATTTGTTCGGACAGATCTTTCTTCACCGGATACTGATTTATCAAACGCAGAGAATTATAGGCTTTCTGAAGGGGATATTTTGTTTGCACGTACAGGTGCAAGTGTCGGTAAAAGCTATATTTATAGGATTTCTGATGGGTTAGTATATTACGCAGGCTTCCTCATTAAGGCGAGAATAAAAAATTTTTTTAATCCGGAATTTGTATTTCAAAATACGCTTAAAACAGATTATGAAAGGTTTATTAAAGTTACTTCAATTCGCTCTGGACAACCAGGAGTTAATGCGCAAGAGTATGCTCAGTATGAAATCATGGTGCCTAGCAGGCTTGAACAAGATAAAGTCAGCACTTATATGAACAAACTCGATAACCTTATCACCCTTCATCAGCGTAAGTATGACAAGTTACTTAACATA
Organism: uncultured Succiniclasticum sp.; assembly: GCF_902793885.1. Taxonomy (NCBI): domain Bacteria; kingdom Bacillati; phylum Bacillota; class Negativicutes; order Acidaminococcales; family Acidaminococcaceae; genus Succiniclasticum; species uncultured Succiniclasticum sp. Next base: position 44,901 of record NZ_CADBFF010000008.1, on the reverse strand, counting down.
AAAAAATCTATGTTGGAAAAAATGTTTCCAAAAAATGACAGCAAATTTCCAGAAATACGTTTTCGAGGATTTACTGATGCTTGGGAACAGCGTAAGTTGTCACATTACCTTGATGTTTCAACGGAAAAGAATGTTGATAATAATTATACCAAAGATGATGTATTGTCTGTATCTGGTGATTATGGCATTGTTAACCAGATAGAATTTAAGGGAAGATCTTTTGCTGGTGAATCTGTTTCAAATTATGGAATTGTAAAATCTGGTGATGTGGTTTATACAAAGTCGCCATTGAACTCAAATCCTTTTGGAATAATTAAAGCAAATAAGGGAAAAGCAGGTATTGTCTCAACTTTATACGCTATTTATCATCCTAAGAATAATGTTGTGTCTAATTTTATTCAAAACTATTTTGAACAAAATGCGAGGGTAAATAATTACTTGCACCCATTGGTAAATAAGGGCGCAAAGAACGATATGAAAGTTAGTTCTGAAAATGCTTTAAAGGGAATAGTTGTTTTTCCTGGGTTATATGAACAAACCATAATTTCAAGTATGTTTGCTAAACTTGACAACCTTATCACCCTTCATCAGCGTAAGCTGGAAAAATTGAAAAATATAAAGAAATCCATGTTGGAAAAGATGTTTGTTTGATAATCAATATGCTTTTTTATAATTACCGGCTGCGAGGAACTGATTATGGCATTTGAGAAAGAAGCGGACTTTGAACAGGCGTTGATTAATGTTTTAACGGAAAAAGGCTGGGAAAAGAAAATACTGAAAAATTACACGGAAGAACAACTGATCCAAAATTGGGCAACGATTCTGTTTGAAAATAACCGCAGTATTGACCGCTTAAATGATTTCCCGCTCACAAATGATGAAATGCAACAGATTTTGGAACAGGTTAAGAATCTGCAAACGCCGTTGTTGTTGAATGGATTTATTAACGGCGGCAGCGTGGCTATCACTCGCGATAACCCAGATGATAAAGCGCATTTTGGTAAAGAAGTTTCTTTGAAAATTTACGAGCGTCGTGAAATTGCAGCCGGGCAAAGCCGTTATCAGATTGTACAGCAACCGCAATTCCCTACAAAATCAAAAATATTAAATGACAGGCGAGGCGACTTAATGCTCTTGATCAACGGTATGCCTGTTATACACATCGAATTGAAAAAGAGCGGTGTGCCCGTTAGCCAGGCGGCTTTCCAAATTGAAAAGTATGCAGGGGAAGGTATTTTTACCGGACTGTTTTCGCTGATACAGATTTTTGTCGCCATGAACCCGGAAGAAACCTTGTATTTTGCAAACCCAGGCCCTGAAGGTGCGTTTAATTCAAATTATTATTTTCACTGGGCAGATTTCAATAATGAGCCAATCAATGACTGGAAAAAGATAGGTTCCACGTTGCTTTCAATACCGATGGCTCATCAGTTGATTGGTTTTTACACTGTAGCGGACGATGCAGACGGTGTGCTGAAGGTTATGCGCAGTTACCAGTATTATGCTTCCAATGCTATTTCTGACAGGGTTGCCAAAACAAAATGGGAAGCGAATAACCAGTTAGGCGGTTTTATCTGGCACACGACGGGCTCTGGCAAGACTATGACTTCCTTTAAATCTGCACAACTGATTGCTACCTCCAAAGATGCGGATAAGGTTGTGTTCCTGATGGATCGTATTGAATTAGGTACACAATCCCTAAAAGAATATAGAAATTTTGCAGGAGCCGGGCTTACAGAAGAACAGAAAAAGAACACGGTGCAGGAAACGGAGGATACACAGGTACTGATATCAAAATTAAAAAGTACTGATCCTGCCGATACTTTGATTGTTACTTCTATCCAGAAGATGAGTAACATTAACGATGAATACGCAAACTTAAAAGAAGCAGATCTTAAAATAATCAATGGCAAACGGATTGTAATTATCGTGGATGAATGCCACCGTTCTACCTTTGGCGATATGCTGCTGAACATTAAGCAAACGTTTCCAAGAGCTATTTTCTTTGGCTTTACCGGTACGCCCATACATAAAGAAAATCAGAAAAAAATGAATACCACTACTACGGTATTTGGAAATGAACTGCATCGTTACAGTATTGCAGATGGTATCCGCGACAAAAATGTATTAGGCTTTGACCCCTATAAAGTTTTGACTTTTAAGGATAAAGATGTAAGGCAGGTTGTGGCATTGGAAAAGGCGAAAGCCAAAACAGTTGCGGAAGTGTTTGCCAACCCGGAAAAAACCGCGATTTTTAATAAGTATATGCAGGAAGTACCTATGGCTGGCTATTTTACGGCTGCTGGTGATTACGTGGAAGGAATTGAAGATAATCTGTCCAATTCACAATACCGTACGGAAGAACATCAGCGCATGGTGGTTAAAGATATTTTGGAAAACTGGGATGTGCTAAGCCAGGGCAGTAAGTTCCATGCTATTTTTGCTACCAGCAGTATTCCGGAAGCGCTGGAATATTACAGGCGTTTTAAGAATGCAGTGAAAAAATTGAAAGTTACAGCTCTCTTTGATCCCAGCATAGATAATAATGATGGTGCCAAAGTTAAAGAAGACGGGCTGAAGGAAATAGTGGAAGATTATAATGCATTGTTTGGTCAGAGTTTTACCATTCCAACCTATGCCAAAATGAAAAAGGATATTGCGGCCCGGCTTGCCCACAAGAAGCCTTATGAACGAATTATCAAAGAACCAGAAAAAGAGATTGATCTTTTGATAGTAGTTGACCAGATGCTTACCGGTTTTGATTCCAAGTGGCTGAATACTTTGTACATAGATAAGATGTTACGATATGAGAATATCATTCAGGCTTTTTCCCGTACAAACCGGCTTTTTGGAAATGATAAACCTTTTGGTACCATAAAATATTACAGGCGGCCCCATACTATGGAAAAACACATTGAGGCTGCTATCAAACTTTATTCCGGCGATAAGCCTTTTGGATTATTTGTGCAACGTCTGCCGGAAAATTTGAACAACATGAATGAAGCTTTTGGCAAAATAAAAAAGTTGTTTGAAGATGCAGGCATTGCGAATTTTGAAAAATTGCCACAGGAAATACCGGAAATTAAAAAATTTGCCGTATTGTTTAAACAGTTGAACAATTATCTGGAAGCTGCCAAAGTACAGGGATTTAGCTGGAAAAAAGCAGATTATATTTTTACCGATGAAACGACTAAGAAAAAAACTACAATACATGTAGATTTTGATGAAACTACTTACCTGATTCTTGCCAAGCGCTACAAAGAAATTTCCGGTAGCGGTGGAGGTGGCATAGGGGAAGAGGTGCCATATGATATTGACGGTTACCTGACAACCATTGATACGGATAAGATTGATTCCGATTACATGAATTCCCGCTTTGATAAATTTTTGAAATTGTTGCAGCAGGATGGAACAACGGCAGAAGAATTGCAAAAGGCAGAAGATGAACTTCACAAAACATTTGCAACTCTTTCGCAGGAAGAACAAAAATATGCCAACATTTTTTTGCACGATATTCAGAGTGGCGATGTAGATGTGGCGGAAGGGAAGAGTTTACGGGATTATATAACGGAATATATAGTGAAAGCCAAAGATGATCAGAAACACCGTTTCGCAGTTACATTAGGTTTAGATGAATCGCTTTTACGAAGTTTAATGGAGCTGGATTTGACGGAACAAAACATTAATGAATTTGGCCGGTTTGATTCATTACGTAAAACCGTTGATAAAGTGAAAGCAAAAATATATTTTGAAAAAGCAACGGGCGCAAAATTGCCGCCGCCTTTGGTAAACATAAAAACAGACAAACTTTTGCGTGATTTTATTTTGGAAGGCGGGTTTGACATCGAAATGCTATAGTACTAATAATTATCAACTACAGAGTAAGTTTATAAGAGCTGGGGTTCGTCCCTGGCTCTTTTTGCTTCTTGGGAACAGCGTGGGTTTTCAGATATTACTTTTTCTGCCGGTGAAAAAAATAAATACAATCTTCCTTATGAGAGCTATTCAATTACAAATGAAGATGGATTTATTCCGCAGAATGAAAAATTTGAGAAAGGTGGGACTATGCGGGAAGCGGATAAAAAAATGTATTATATAGTTCCGCCAAACACATTTGCATATAATCCTGCGCGTATTAATGTTGGCTCAATTGGCTATCAAAATCTTACCAAATCTGTGATTGTAAGCTCGCTTTATGAAGTTTTTAAAACTACGGAAAAAGTTGATGATCATTTCCTTTGGCATTGGTTCAAATCAAATGATTTTCAAAAACTTATTCTTCAACTTCAAGAAGGTGGAGTACGCCTTTACTTTTACTATGACAAATTATGTATGGGAAAAATTGACTTACCTACGCTTGAAGAACAAAAACGAATAGGCGCTTGTTTAGATAAACTTGATAACCTTATCACCCTTCATCAGCGAGAATATTTTTCCCAATTTGAAAACATAAATCGGCATGCTTACCCTTGGGAACAGCGTAAGTTGAATACGATTGCTGATAAAGTTACTGAAAAGAACACTAATTTAACTATTCAAGAAACTTTTACAAATTCTGCTGAATTCGGAGTGCTTAGCCAAAGAGATTTTTTTGATCACAGCATTTCGAATTCTGCAAATATTAATGGATATTATGTTGTTAAGTATAATGATTTTGTTTATAATCCTCGCATTTCAGTAACTGCTCCAGTGGGTCCAATCAATAGGAATAAATTAAATAGAAGTGGAATAATGTCGCCACTTTATACAGTTTTTAGAACTTATAATGTTGATAATACATACCTTGAATGGTTTTTTAAAAGCAATTGCTGGCATTCTTTTATGTTTTTCAATGGTGACTCTGGTGCGAGATCAGATAGGTTTTCAATAAAAGATATTGTTTTTTTTAGTATGCCAATTTTATACCCCGATATCAGTGAGCAAAGAAAAATTGGATATTTTTTAAATAAACTTGACAACCTTATCACCCTTCATCAGCGTGAGTAAAATATTATAAAACAGGAGGTAAAAATGTTAAGCCAAATCAAAAATACAGATTTATTAACCATGTATTATGAACAATGGGTAAAGATTTATAAGGAAGGAGCGATACGAAAAGTAACACTGGATAAATACTATATGACGCAAACTTGGCTTGAAAAATTAGTTCCGTCCCTCCGTTTATGTGATATTACAAGAATCACTTATCAGCAACTTATCAATGATTATGCATTGAATCATGAGCGACAAACCACTATGGACTTTCACCATCAGCTTAAAGGCGCTATTCTTGATGCAGTGGACGAGGGTTTGATTGAAAAAGATCCAACCCGCAAAGTAATTATTAAAGGTAAAACGCCAACAACAAAAAAGATTAAGTTTTTAAATCAGTTTGAATTACATACACTGCTGATTAATTTAAAATTGACGCAAAAAATTAATTGGGACTGGTTTATTTTACTTGTTGCAAAAACAGGTATGCGGTTTTCAGAGGCACTTGCGTTGACGCCTAAAGATTTTGATTTCGCACACCAGTCCCTGACAATAAGTAAAACATGGGATTATAAGGGAAATGGTGGTTTCTTGCCTACAAAAAATCGTTCTTCTGTTAGAAAAATACAAATAGACTGGCAGACCGTTATCCAATTTTCTGAATTGGTGCGTGGACTACCAAGCGAACAGCCAATTTTTATTCAGAAAGAAAAAATTTACAATTCCACTGTCAATGATATTTTGGAGCGGCATTGCAAATTGGCGAAGATTCCAACTATCTCGGTTCACGGATTGCGCCATACACATGCATCGCTGTTATTATTTGCAGGGGTTTCTATTGCCAGTGTTGCAAGACGGTTGGGGCATGCAAGCATGACAACGACTCAGAAAACGTATCTTCACATCATTCAGGAGTTGGAAAATCAGGATATAGATTTAGTTATGCGCTCGATTTCTAATTTAAGCTAATTATTTGAAATACTCACGCTGATGGTAATTTATAAATAATATATGGAAGATTCATAAAGAATTGACTTACGATAATAAAAATGTTATGGGAATTTTTAAAGTGAATATTCCTGCGTATGTATTAAAAGTACAATGGACGGGGAAGGTGGCTGATACACAATATACTGATTGCCGGGAATAGAGAGAAGATTCTCTGTTCCCGGCTTTTATCATGTAAGGCGTCAGACCTGAACAGAATAGAAAAATGCAAAAAATATGGATCCGAACCGTTAGTTACACTAAGTCCCATCTGTGTATGAACCAGGACGACCAGCTGCGCCGATTCATTCATGTATTCCCGCCACAGGTCGCGAAGCAAAATCTTCCCGGACCTGTTTGCGGGTGTTTGGATCTTTTGTAACATGGAATGCAATATAATAATTCTTGACGTTGATATATAACATGATATATACTGTTTGTGAAAGAATTAAAAGAAATAGGAGGCATGTATCATGGGTACTGCACGAATATTCAGCAATGGACGAAGTCAGGCTGTCCGCATTCCAAAAGAGTACCGTTTTGACGTTGATGAAGTTTATATTAATAAAATCGGCAATGTGCTGGTTCTTGTTCCCAAAGCAGATTTAGCGTCAGAGTTTGAAAAGGGCGCCGCCATGCTTTCAGAAGATTTTCTGGCTGAAGGGTTGCCGAACAGCGTTCCTTCCGTTAGGGAGGCATTGTAATGTATATGCTGGACACGAATGCCATCATTATGGCAGTGCGGCATCCGGACTGGCCGATTTGTGAAAAGGTGAAAGCGCATTTGGGGGTTGATCTGTGTATTTCATCTATAACCTATGGCGAGTTGGTTTATGGAATCAATAAAAGTTCTTCACCCGAAAAGAATCGGGTAGCAATTACCCGTATCCTGCTCGGTATCAAGGTATTAAATTTTGACCAGCTTGCGGCAGAGCATTTTGGAGACATCTTTGCGGATTTGGATAAAAAGCATATGCGCATTGGTGACCGCGATATGCTTATTGCGGGTCATGCCCGGTCGCTCGGTTATGCCCTGGTTACCAATAATGTGCGTGAATTCTCCCGTGTGGAAGGACTTTTATATGAAGCCTGGAAATAAATGGGTTTTCTTCACGTGTTGCCATACGTAGGCAAAAAGGGTATAATAACGTACAACTTTTACAAGAAGTGAGGCTTTTACGATGGAATTCCCTGCTTATTTGTAAATCAGTACCACCCTGGGCGTGTTGTAATACTCGGAATAGTCCCAGAAGTCATCTTCTTCCTGAAAGCTGAAAATAAAAATGCCGTAGTTTTTGTAGTCCGGCGTAATCAGCGCCTGTTTGAAACTGCACTTCACCAGCTTATGGCACACATACTGGAAATAGCCGTGGGTCTGGCCGTGGTACTCAAAGTGCCGGATGCGGCGGATGGTATTCCAACCGAAAAATTTGGCGTTGGTAAAGCCCAGGATTTCGTAAATACGTTCCGGGTTTTCGCCTAAATCGTTGTTGCGGGGATCGATTTTTGTTTTGCCAAGTTCGATGGCTTCTTGTATGGTCATAATGGCTTTTCTCCTCTTTCTTTTCGATTATGTTCCTGCTGTGCGGCTGCACAGCAGGTTTTTTGTATTTTATGGGGTTCCCGTTTTTGCGGTTCAATCTTCCTCTTCCGCGCCGTCCGCCGGCGCCATGTCTTCGTACAGATTGGGCATTTCGGTCGTTTTGGTTTTGCCGCTGGTATGGACAGGCTGTTTGCTGCAACCTGCCTTGTCCGGTTTCGGCCAGTTTTGTGAGGAAGCATCGTCTTCCGCGATGCCCAGCAATTTGCGGTAACGGTCGTTGCGTTCTTTCGCCTGATTATTTTTCCGCTGCACGTTGGCCAGTGTCAGGCAGTAACAGCGTTCCTTTAACCGCGTCAGGGCCGATTTGCGGGTGATGTTGGTCTCTTTGTCCAGGATTTCCGGCGACAGGGATGTGGCGACGATGACGGGCACGAATTTGTCGTAGCAGATATTGACGATTTCCAGCACGTTCATGTCGCTGAAGTAGGTTCCGGGTTCCGTGCCGTAATTGTCGAACACCACCAGGTCGTGACGGCAGATGTCGTTGATATATTCCTGCCGCTTTTCCCGGTTCAGAGAAAGCAGGTCTGTGACAATATCCAGGAAACTGGTGACAAGGCAGCGGTAGCCTTTGTCGCACAAGGCGTTGACGATCTGCACGGCGGTATAGGTTTTGCCGGTACCGCTGATGCCGAACAGGAGCAGGCCTTCCCCCCGGGGCCTGAATTCCGCGAAATGCTCCGCGTAGTGTTTGGCGTAGCCGGTAATGACAGGGCTGCCCCCGTCGTCGTTGGCAAAGTTCCACTGGCGCATGTGGGCGTAGGGAAGGGCGTGGCTGCGGCAGTTTTCCGCCTTGATTAATTCTTCCCGTCGCCTGCGTTCCCCGGCGATGCGGGCGAGGCATTCCTTCAGGCAGTCGCAGTCAACGGGAAAGGCTTTTACTTTCCCGAAGAGATTGTGCAGAATATATTTCGGTTTGTGGCAGTAGCCGCAGTGCAGCACCCCGTCCTTTTCGTAGTCCCCGGGATGGGGGCCGCCGCTCATGGTTTCTTCCGTGATAAGGGTGTAGCCGTACTTTTGCCAGTTGTATTCCGGCGTGCCGGGGATGTTGTCGGGGACGGACGCACCGAAATTGTTTTGCGGTTCAACCGCTGCGGCGTCGCCTGTCGCGGCGCGGGCAGTTGTTCCCCCGTTGTCCTGCATGCCTGCGAAGAGCGGCGTGTCGGTTATAATATCGCTGACCGCTTTCGGCTCGTGATTTTTTCTGCCTTCGTTATGTTCGCACACGCTTAATACACCACCGTTCCCATAAACCCTTCCGGCAACGGCTTCAGCTCGTCGCCCATCTCAAAAAAGCCTGAGCCGCCGCTGTTCTTTTTGTCGTGATATTCGCCGCCCAGAATCTTTTCAAAGTGTTCCGGATCCAGGAACCAGTGGAGGGAAACCACCCATCCCCGGTTGTTTTTGGAATTGCCAAGCAAAAACGGGCTGTCGGAGATACTGGCGATGGCGTTGTGTACCTGTTCTTCTCCGTAGTTTTCCAGCAAAAAGCGCAGGCGTTTTACCAGCGAAGGGAACAAGCCGCTTAACTTTTTCGGCAGGGGCAGCTGGTTCCAGGCGCTGACGATTTTGCGGTATACGTCCGGCAGTTCGGCGGTGGGGATCAGTACCTGCATTTTCTTTTCCGCTCCTTCCTCATGCGTACATGCGCGCGCGCTTTTTGGCATCGCGTCAGCGATATTGGTTTTAATTTTTTTATTTTTATTTATCTCTTTTCTTTGGTTCTTTCTTTTCTCTGTTTCTTTTTCTTTTTTTGCAAAAACGTTACCGGGCGTTACCGGAGCGTTACAAGCCGTAACGGCAGCGTTGCCGTTTTCCGTTACGGCGGCAGGTGCGGCGGCGGGTTCCATGCGGGCTTGCACGGTTTCCGCCAAGGCCGTTACGCCGTTACCGGTAACGGTTTCCCCGTTACAAGTAACGTTTTTTGCGTTACCGGTAATGGTCTCGGCGTTACATGCATTGGGATTTTCGTTACCCGTAGCGGCTTGCGGCTCGCCGGCAGTGGTGGATGTTGCTTTCAGTTTTTTCCGCTCCCGGCAGCGGCGAACCCGGTTACGGTTCAGCATCCGCTGGTATTCCCGTTTGATGGCCTCGTCGTCCCAGGCGGGCAGGCCGGTGTGGGCCGTGGTTAGTTCCATGGCCGTTTTCTGCGGCAGCAGGGAAAAGAGAGGGAAGCCGCCCTGCCGGGCGGCCTCGTATAATTCCTGCAACCATTCCATTGCTTTTTCCATCAGCTTCAGAAGCTGGTTAATAAATTTTATTTCCATAACGTAGCAAACTCCTTTGTAAAAATTTTTAAAACATTGACGCATAGGCTCAGTGACAGAACACGCCGCTGTTAAAACCCTGTCCCTCAAAAAACTCGCGCAGACGGCGCAGCGCCCTGTCCCGCATCTGCTCCACGTTCTGGCGGGTGCACTGCAGTTCCTTGGCAATAGCAGCTATCGTTTTGTTCCGGAAGAACAGGGCGCGAATCACGTTCTGTTCGCTGGGCAGCAGCTGTTGCATGGCTTCTGCTGTGGCATTCTGCAGCTCCTTGGACAGCAGCTTTGCTTCCGGTTCTTCCCTGCGCTTTGCAGGAAAACCCTCGATGGCATTGACTTCGCCATCCTTTTCGCCGTCGCCTTGCAACGTGGCCGGCCGTTGTTCCCGGCGGCTTCGTACTTCCGCTTTTTCTGTAGGGTACAGGAGCGCGTTACGGATCACGCGTTTTAACAGGACGGGTATCTCTTTGTCTTCCGGAGGATCCGGGTATTCCATCAGGAACTCCATCACCTTCAGTGCGGCGATGCCCCGGATTTCTTCTTCTCCCAGGAAGCGCCGGAAGTACCTGATACGGCAAAACAATTCGATGAACGGTTCCGCCTGGGTGCAGAAGCGCAGCTTTGCGTGCTCGTTGCCCTGCCTTGCCAGGCGCAGCCATTCGTTCCACGGGGGGGCCTTCGGCGGTATAATCTGCCGCCTGGCAGCGCCATCGTTGTTTGGCGGCGTTTCTTTCGGCGCTTTTGCGCCGGTGCGGGTTGCCCCGGGCTGCTGCGCAGTCCGGCCAGGCATAGCGGAGCCAAAGAGGTTTGCTTCGTTGCAAAGTTCTTGTTTCATGGTTTCCCTTCTTTCCGGATCCTTTGCTGCAACTGTTGCAGCGGATCCATATTTTGTTTTTACCGCAAGCGGCTATTTCAGAGTAAGGGAAAACCCGGCAAAATACAAGTTACAGAAGGTTGTAAGGAAAAGTTGGGGAAGATGTAAAGAAATGCCAGGTTTGATGTAAAGAGTGAAAGAAAAGTTTAAGAAACTTGACATGATCTTACATTTTCCTGAAGTTTTCCCCACAGGTTTCTTTACATTTTGCAATTGTGAAAGATTTGTGAAAGGTCGGTGAAACGGGGTACAGTGGATCATGATAATGAAATTTAAAAAGGCATAAAATTTAATTATATGATTTTTTAGAGAATACTTGCAAATTATTTTTCCCTGCGCTATAATACATAACTGTGCGGCGGCTACATACTACGCACGTTTCATGGAAAACTATTGAGGAAGAGAGGTTCATTTGCTTAGTAAAACCTGTTATTATACAACTGGCATGTTAATCAAACATTTCAGAATCATGGCTGGAAAGTCCCAGCGTGGGCTGGCGGCGGAAATTGATGTATCGGAAACTACATTTTCAAGATGGGAGACGGATACTTCAAAACCGTCGGCTGCAAACCTGGAAAAACTGGAGAAGGCGCTTGGGGTGTCTATCCGTCCGGGGTATTATGACCCGGACAGCCTGGACATGCGCCAGGATGCGCCGCAAGTGGTAATGAATACGGGGCTGCTTTGCAGTGTAAAAGCAGAAGTGGAAGCCCTGAATACCCATATACAGTTGCTGTCTCAATTTTTGGGACATATGGATCCGGAGACAAATTGAATGGTTAAGTGATACTTACCAAAAAACCTGAATAAAATTCGATATTTTCATGAGTGTTGCGAGCGTCGCATATGACAGCGCCGCAGCGGTTCCGTTGGGAATCGCTGCGGCGCGTTTTTATTTTGCTTCCATTTATATTTTGCGCAGGAGAGGGTGTGTGTTCTCCTGTTTTCTTTTTTCCCGCAAAGCGGCAGCAAAAAAAAATTAAAATTTTTTTAAAAAGCGACTTGCATTTTAGGGGGGTATCCTGTTTATACAAGTGGGGGACAAAATACGAAACCCAAAACGAAAAGGAGTGTGATGAAAATGTTCGTACCTAACCCTGAAGTGATTCATGAAAATCGGCTGCGGGCTATGGCTCGCAACGCTAAGAACGGCATCAAGGATATTTACCTGCACTGGACCGCCGGGTATTACGGCCAGGACTACGACGACTACCACCTGTGTATTGATAAGGACGGAACCGTCTATGTGAATTGCCAGAGCCTGCTGGAGTTTAAGCAACACACATACGGGCGGAACCACAGTTCCATCGGCATCGCCCTGTGCTGCGGCGTGGACGCCTGCTGCTGGCTGCCGGACGGCTGTTCCGGCTTTGACGTGGAGCAGGCCTTTGAAATGCCCCACTGCGCAAGGACAGAATGCGCCCTGGTTGACTTCGGCCCGGAACCGCCTACGGTTGTACAGATCGAGGCAATGGCAAGGGTAGTGGCGATCCTTTGCGAGGAACTGTGTCTGCCCATTACGCCGCAAACGGTAATGACCCACTGCGAGGCGGCGTTTGCGGACTGCTACGGCCCCGGCGACGGGGACGCCGATATGCGCTGGGATTTGTGGTTCCTGCCCCAGACCAACCTGTACGGGGAACTGGAACCGGGCGGCCCGCTGCTTCGTGGCAAGGCGAATTATTATTTGCAGCATATGGAGAATGCCGCGTAGTGATGGAATTGGCGGAGACAGTATGATTTGGCCTGCGGCGAAAAGAATTTGCCCTGAGTAGCCGCAGTTCAGATAAGCGGGCGCGCAAAGCGGCATGCGGCAGAATCGTATGGCCTGCAGATGTAAGCCGGGTGAGCGGTAAGACCCGCACGGGGGAGTGGACAGCTGTAACAGAAAAGCTGTAACGCTCTCACAAATAATAGCAGAAGGGAGGTGAAACAACATGGCAGCGATTATGAACGTAGTGAAACGTACCTTATCCATTTCCATCCTGCGCGGGCAGGACGTGGATGGCAACCCCGTAACCAAAAGCTACACCTACAGCAACGTGAAACCGGACGTAGAACCGGAAAAACTGCTGGCGGTGGGCAAAGCACTGGGCGGTCTGTTCGATAATGACATTACCGGACTGAACATCGTGGAACGGGCAACTCTGGCCGAAGACTGATGACGGAAATCGTTAACCCCTCCTTCCCCCGCGAAGTCTACGGCGGCATCCTGCAAGATCACTTGCAGTCACCGCCTAAAAGATTCGCGATGGGGCAAACCCTTCCGGGGTTAACGATTTCCTCAACAAAAAACGTGTGAAGAAAGTGAATGAATAAGTGAAGAAGGAGGAGAAGACTATGACTTCTGATACCGATCTGGATTTGATTTTTAAAAATGCGGCGGGCAAGAAAGTGGTACTCAACATTGAAGAACCCAAGTCCGGCGTAACGAAGGCGGAAATCGACGCCGCCATGCAGGTAATTGTTGACAGCAACATCTTCGCTACCACCGGCGGCGACATTGTGGAAGCCGTAGGCGGACGTCTGCGTACTACCACGCTGGATCCTGTTTCCGAGTGATGAAACGGGGGTCGCGACATGGAAACCGCGGAAGTGTTCAGCTTCATTAAAGATTTCGGCTTCCCGGTAGTGCTGAGCTGGTTTTTGTTGGTACGCATGGAAAACAAACTGGCCGGCCTCACGGACGTGATTGGGGAGCTGAGCTGCAACATCGCCGCCATGCGCGGCGACGTTGCCAAAAAGTAGAAAAAAGAGAACGGCGTGCAAATGATTGCGTGTCGCTCGGGAAAAACGCTTACATCGAAAGGTGTGAGCGTTTTTTGTTAGGTGCGCCCGGCATGAATACCAAAGGCTGCATACAGAAAGCGGAAGAAATTAAATTCCGGCACGCGGACATTTTTTATTCGGTGTTTTGCAAATTGCAAGACAATGAAGTACAATAAATTTAGGAGGTGACGTTTGCCATGTTAAAAGATTCTACGGTCAGTGCACACGTTGAAACCGATATTAAACAGGAAGCAGAAGATATTTTACAGAAACTCGGTATTCCGGTTTCTGTGATTATTAATTCCCTGTACCGTCAGATTATATTTACAAAAGGAATGCTGTTTATGAAAGAACGATAAAAAACAGGAGGCGGGTAATGCAACGAAGGAGTCCGTTTATCATGAACAAAGTCTTAATTCTTGTCATTGATGGATGCGCGCCGGAATACATTACGCCGGAGTTTGCGCCGAATATTCACAGGTTGGCAAAGCAGTACGGTTTTGTCAAAACAGTGAAGGCTGTGGTACCTACCGTTACCAACGTGAACCATGCATCAATTTTGTCAGGGAAATTTCCTTCGGAAACCGGCATGGTGGGTAATTATTATTACAATCCAATTACGGGCGAAGAAGGCTATATTGAAGAAAAAGGTTTCATGAAAGCGGAGACGCTTCTGCAGGCTTACCGGAAGCGTGGGCTGAAGACAGCTTTTCTAACGGTAAAGGGAAAACTGCTGGGCGTGTATGGTCATGCGGCGGATATCGGTATCAGTGTGCAGACGCCGGATGCTTCGCTGCTGAAAGAATATGGGTTGCCCGCGCCGCCGGCGGTCAGCAGCCTGGAAAGTTCCGGGTGGATCGTGAACGCTGCGCTGGCTGTGATTAAAAAAGAAGACCCGGCGCTGGTGTATTGTACCACCAATGATTACGGATTCCATCATTTCGGGCCGGAAGTGACTGAAGCGCAGCTGCAGATCCGGCAAATTGATGAGACAGTGGCAGCCATCCACGAAGCGGACAAAGAACGGCAGATTTATATTACTGCTGACCACGGCATGAACCAGAAACATTACCTGCTGGATTTTCAGCAGCTGGCAGACGAAGCGGGGCTGCACATTTTCTGCCTGGCTCCGTTGAAAGACCGGTACAGGGAAAATCATGTCTATCAGGAAGGCGGCATTTTGTATCTGTTCCTTAAAAAACCGGAAGAGAAAGACGCGCTTTTGGCTCTGATTCAGTCCAGACCGGAGATTGAAGCCGTGATGACAAATAAAGAAGCGGCAGAAAAACTGCATCTGCCGCTGCATGGGATAGGGAATTATGTGATTTTTGCGGCGCCGGACTGTGCGTTCGGCGAACTGGGGGGAACTGCCACACTGGTGACGGACGCAAGCCGCACCCACGGTTCCCTGTACGAACAGGAAGTGCCGCTGCTGGCCATCCATCCGGCTGCGCCTGAGGAGATTTATCAGTACAGCAAGGACATTGCGGCGGTGTTGCTTAAGTCGTTATAATTTGTTGGATACGCGATCTGCAAACAATGGACAGAATGGTAAAAGAAACGGCTTCTGTTTTTTATACAGGGGCCGTTTACTTTTTCACAATTTCTCCCACCTCGGTATAAATCATGCCGTGTTTGTCACGGTCAGACCGCATGAGCAAGATGCGTTCCACTGGCATAGAAACCTTTTCAATCTGGATTCCGGGCATTGTTCCTGTGGCTTTGCGGATCAGCGTGATGTGGGGTGAAAAACGTTTCCGGTCAAAAGGAATATTATGGTCGGCCAGCGCATGGCGGATGCGGCGGACCACGGCGTGCAAGGGCGCCGATTCATCCATACCGGCCCACCACAGGTCGCGGAAACAGCCCATACCCGAAAGCGAAAGGGAAAACGCGGAAAAGGACACGGTCGAAAGAGCGTCCATCACTTGGTCTTTATCCGGGTATTCCCCGATAAAGGCCAGGGTAAGGTGCATATTTTCCCTGGACGTAAAATTACCGCGGACGCCGTTGTCGTACATCTCGTCCTGTACGGCAGTGAGTGCGTCTTTCATGGCATCAGATAATGGAATGGCGATAAACAGTCTCATACGTTTCTCCTCAATTTTGAATGATAATGATATAGAAGTCGCTTTTTGGCAATTCTACTGAAAAGTTTGCAGGAAAAATGAAAAGTATTAGTGGGGCCTGCGCTTATCCGTATCTGAAATCTTATACGAAAAAGACGGGCGCCGATGAAGGCGTCCGCCAAAAAATAAGAGTAGATTATCGATATTTAGCTTATTCTTTTACGATTTTTGCATCCGCTGCATTCTTTTTTACGGAAGCAATGCCGTTCAGGCAGCTCTTCATGGCTTTGTAGCCTTCGCTTACGGCGATGATCTGGCCGTTGGTTGCTTTCAGGCGGAAACGGAATTCGCCGGCCTTGTCCGTGTACACTTCAAATTTCGGATTCTTTTCCACTTTGAAGCCTTCTACGGTCTGGTCTTCGATGGCGGCAACCGGCGCATTCTTTGCTACGCTGGCAATGCCGTTTTTGCAGCCGGAAGCAGATTTGTAAACCTGAGATGCTGCGATCACTTCGCCGTTATTGGCTACGAGATTGAAACGCAAGCCGGCTTTGGACTCTTTTACCAAAAATTTTCCCATTTGAATTGCCTCCCTTACAAAATATATAGTCCCTATGCTCAAGATACCACGATTTACGTTAAATTTCAAGAAAAATCTGTAAGGAAATTAGAATTTAACAAGAGTTGCAGTGAATTACAGCATGGATTTCCGCAAATCGGCGGGGGATTTGGGGGAAAGCAGCGCGAACGGAATGTCCAGCACGGTGAAAGCACCGCATTTTCCCTGCTCGAAATGCAGGCGGTACATGGCCCGGGCAAAGGCGGTCAGCACGCTGGAGGTGAACTGCGGGTTGCTGTCCAGCTTCAGGGAGAATTCCATCACATGGCCGGTAGTATCGTCTGTTTTCCCGTTGCGGAATACAAAGCCGCCGTGGGGGATGCCGCTGTGGTTTTTCGCGAACTCTTCTTCCGAGATAAAATGAACGGTGGTTTCATAACCCACAAAGTAGTTGGGCATGGTCTTGATGGCCGTTTCAATGGCCTTAAGGTCCGCGCCTTCTTCCGGCACCACAAAGCATTCCCGCAGGTGCATCTCGTTGCCCGGGGCGTCGGTGCCCTTGCCGCTGCGGACGGCTTCCAGATATTCTTCCTTGGGAATGGTGTACTGTTTGCCGTTCTTCACGCCGGGGATGCGGCGGATAGCGTCGGAGTGGCCCTGGCTTACGCCCTTGCCCCAGAAGGTGTAGGATTTTCCTTCCGGCAGCACGCTGTCGCCCAGTACCCGCAGCAGGGAGAACAGGCCCGGATCCCAGCCCACGGAAATGATGGCGGCGGTGTTGTTCGCTTTGGTGACCGCTTCCATGTTGGCGAAATGTTCCGGAATGCGGGGATGGGTGTCGAAGCTGTCTACCGTGACAAAATGCTGCGCCAGCTCCGGTCCCTGGTCGATCAGGTCCGTAGCGGAACCGCCGCACAGGATCATGACGTCGATTTTGTCTTTATATTCCAGCACATGCTTTAAGTTGATGGCGGGAACCCCGCTGGCCGTGCCGGGAAGATCGCGGCGGGAGAAAACGCCCACCAGTTCCATGTCTTCCGCCCGGTTCACCGCCAGTTCCACGCCGTGGCCCAGGTTACCGTAACCGCAGATGCCGATGCGAATCTTTTTTTCCATAGTTGTAAAACTCCCCTCTGTGTAAATATTCAGATGCATTGTCTGTTGCCCGCAGGTTTCTTACCTATCTAATACAAGGGAATACTGAAAACGGTTTTTTGCGTTCGGACGGGCAAAGCAGTAATTCCCTTTACTAATGTATCAAATTTGGGCGATTTTGTGAACATTTTTATAAAAAATTTACCAAAAAAGTATGACTGTGATATAATAATTCCACGGTATTTTACATGTTACAGCAACCGGGCGGATGTCCGGATTCTTTTTTCCTATTTTTATTATAAAAACATTTGCAATGCGGATTGCATAAGAGGTATGATCATGGATTTGGATTATCATTTTGGTACAGTGTATGTTCTTTCCCGCTGGGCTGATTTTGGCAGCTTCAATGCGCGGACGATTGCCGCCGCGTCCCAGCTGGTGGATGATAATTTCGATTCGACGCCGTTTTCTGACGCCGAAGAGGAAAAAAATATTGCCCGGGGCATACAGGTGCGGTATTCCTGTCAGAACGTGTGGGGGAACATTTCCGGGAAGGGCAACGAGGATATCTGGATCCCGTTCCATTTTCTGCCGGGGCTGCAGGGGGAAACCGAGGCCGAGAAGCTGGTCTGCAAAAAGCACAGCGTCATGGCCAAACGGCTGAAATACAGGCTGTATGATACCACACTGGATAATTCCAATTATGTGTTCCGTTTAGGCGTGGGCATGCATGTGCTGGCCGATACCTGGGCTCATCAGGAGTTTGCGGGCATTAACAATGCGGTGAACCAGGTGAAGGATCTGCTGTTTTCCACCCAGGGCAGTATGGTGGAAAAGATGCTGGACGAAATGCTGGATTCCACGTTCCTCAGTAAGGTGCTGGATCTGGTGATGCCGCTGGGGCATGCGGCGGCGGTGCACTGTCCGGATATGCCGTACCTGTGGTGGAAGAGCGGGGAACGCTTTACCGGCGGGCGCAAGAACTGGGACGAGTTCATGGACGCTTCGGAAGAGTTGTACGCAATCCTGCAGCATGTCAGCGGCGTGCCGGAAACGGGGCTGACCATGGAGCAGCGGGATAAGCTGTCCGAATGTTTCAAGGGCTTCCAGACAGATGATATCGACCGGCGCTACGGGTTCTGGATCGACCGCATCCGGGAAAATTTCTTTGAGTTTAAGGATTTTGATGACGGCGATAAAAATGTGGAATACAGTATCGGCCTGATTTTAGATGACATGAACTGGCGTAAGCAGTTCTATGACGAAATCAACGACCACTTCTTCTGGGTGAAACAGAAGCTGGAAGAAAACGGCATTGACCGGCTGGGGAAAAAGTACAAAGGGTATTGATGAAACAATAAATTAAAATCAAAAATAAAAAGCAAGCGTGCAAGGTTTAAGCAAAACATCGGGAGTGTTTGCGACATTCCATGAGACGAAATGTGCCGTCGTGGCGAGACTGTTTGAGGGGCGAAGCCCCGAGTTTCGAAGCCACAGGCGCATGAGTCCATGGAATAGCAAACAGGAGCGGTTTTGCGAAACCTTGCACGTTTGCTTTTTTTGTTCCTTTATGTTTAATCAGCGTCTCCTTCATTCGTTCCGTTTTATTCAAATAGTAATATGTATTTAATCTGCTGCACATAATCTACGATTTTCCGGCGTTCCGGTTTAGTATCGGTACCGCGGACAAAATTAACACGATGCCGAGTACCTTTTGCCACGTAAAGGCTTCTCCTAAAAAGAGATAGCTGACGATGGCGGCCACTACCGGCTCGATGGTTGCCAGGATGGCGGCGTGGCCGGCTTCCAGTTGTTGCAGGCCCCGCATATATAATATGTTGGGAAATACACAGCTGATCAGTCCGATACCAAGGATACCGCCCCAAACCATCCTGTCGCTGAACAAAGCCGCTTTACCGGCCAGGCCGGAAAGGGGCAGGGTAAAAGCGGCGGCAAAGAGAAAACACCAGAGGCTGACCGTGAGGGCTGAATATTGCTTGGTGGCGGGCTTGCCGAAAATGCTGTACAGCGCATAGCCGAAACCGCTGGCCAAACCGTACAGAAAGGTTTCCCGGCTGACGGACAGATTGCCGGCAAAGGCTCCGGTGATACAGCCGCAGCCGACAAAGGTGAGGATCAGGGCCACGATTTTTTCTTTTGTGAGTTTTTCGTGGAACAGGATCACGGACATCAGCATCACAAACACCGGCGCCGTATAAAGCAGCAGGGCCGCGATGGCCAGGCTGCCGCCTGCGATGGCGTTGAAGTAACACCAGTTGAAAAAGACCAGTCCGATTACGCCGTTGCCGAAAAACATCCACCAGTCTTTGGGGCGGATAAAAAACTGGCGTATGTCCGTACGCCAGATGATCAGGGCGGTAAACAGCAGGGCGATGGTCACGCGCAGTGTAGTGATCTGCAACGGGGCAAAACCTTTGGCCGCCAGTAGGTTGACAAAGAGGCCGATCAGGCCCCAAAGGGTTCCGGCGCCTGCTATGGAAAGTGCCGCAGAGTGTTTCATGTCAGGGAACGTCCTTTAAATAGAATGGTTACTATTGCAACAGGAAAAGGCGGTGCAAAACCGCTCCTGTTTGCTATTCCATGGACTCATGCGTCGGTAGCTTCGAAACTCGGGGCTTCGCCCCTCGGACAGTCTCGCCACTACGACGCATTTCACCTCATGGAATATCGCAAACACTCCCGATGTTTTGCTCCTGCTTTTCCTGTTCTTCATTATCATATGCGTCTAATACATTATGAAGAGTGCCGTTTAATTTATATTTTAATACAACGGAAAGATTTACGTTTTCCATGGCATGAAAGATGTTGTCGGGCACCTGGGGGTTCTCCGCCGACAACCTGGCAATCAGCTGTTTGATCTCCTGCCGTTTGGATGGGGCGGGATCGTCCGGATTGGCGGCGGCGATCCGTTCGGTGAAGCGGCAGGCGCATTGCAAGAATTCCAGACGGTTTTCGTCCCGCCAGTGTTTGATATCGGCTTCCCGCACATAGTACATGGGGCGGATCAGTTCCATGCCGGCCCAGTTGGCACTTTTCACCTTGGGCATCATGGTGCGTATTTCACCACCGTAGATCATGCTCATGAGACTGGTTTCAATGATGTCGTTGAAGTGATGGCCCAGCGCGATTTTATTGCAGCCCGCCTCCTGTGCGTGGCGGTACAGAAAACCTCGGCGCATTTTGGCGCACAGGTAGCAGGGATTTTGTTCCACGTGAAACACCGCATCGAACACTTTGGTGTTAAAAAACGTGATGGGAATGTTCAGCAGCGCGGCGTTATGTTCGATTTGCTGCCGGTTTCGTTCCGCATAGCCCGGATCCATGCTGAGGAACTTTACTTCAAAGGGGATTTTGTTTCTTCGCTTCAGTTCCTGAAACAGTTTTGCCATGAGCATGGAGTCTTTGCCGCCGGAAATGCAGACGGCGATTTTGTCATCGGGGCGCACTAAATCAAAGTCGCAGATCGCCTGGACGAATTTATTAAAAATTTTATGTTTGTATTTTGTCCGCAGGGACGCTTCAATGTGTTTCAGGCGGTTGCGGTCTGCGTAATCCGAATCCGTGACCGCGCCTTCCTGCTGTTGCTTTTTGATGTCGGTGTTGCACATGTTGTTATCCTTCTTTGTGGTTCTGCGTTACATAGTCATGTAATTTAATATGGTAATGTTATATAATAACGTTATATAGGAATGTTATGTTACATAGTCAATCGTAACCGCGAGGCACGATTCATTATACCACACATCCGCTCTTTATCGGAAAAGAAGCAAAAAATAATTAAAAAATTTTGTTTTTATAAAAAAATGTTACATACAACGGTAAAAAGTATGCTATAATACTACTGTTGTTTGTTGTTTTGCCCCTTGGGGAGAACAATCGGTAAAAAATACAGGAAAGACTAGCTGTCCGCCCGTGGTTTTGCTAAAGCGCAACCGGTCGTAACAGCACAGACTTTTTCAATACGGGAGGAGAAACTCATGCAACCTGACCGGGGAACAAGGGCAGTAGTGAATTTGGACGCTATCGTGAATAATATTAAAGTGGCCAAGAGAAATCTGAACGTGGGCACAAAACTCTGCGCGGTGGTAAAAGCCAATGCCTACGGCCACGGCGCGATTCCGGTGGCCATCGCCTGCATAGAGGCCGGCGTGGATTATTTTGCGGTGGCGCTGGTACAGGAAGCGGTGGAGCTGCGGGAAGCGGGCATCACCAAACCGATCCTCGTACTGGGGGCTATGCCTGTCCGTCCGTCTATGGCAGACCTTTGCGTGCGGTTTAACATCGCCCATGCCGTCTTTGATGAAGAACGCCTGACCCTGCTGAATGAAGCCGGGCTGCGGCGCGGTAAAAAAGCCAAAATCCATATCGCCCTGGACACGGGCATGCACCGGATTGGCATAAAGATTGACGAAGCGGCTGCGTTTGCGGAAAAAGTGAAATCCATGCAGGGGATTGAAGTGGTGGGCGCTTTTTCCCATTTTTCCGCGGCAGATGTGGAAGATAAAAGCTATGCGGATTATCAGTACGGGCAGTTCATGAAAGGCGTGGAAGCGCTGGAAGCTGCGGGACTGCAGATTCCTATCAAGCATATCGCCAACAGCGCGGCCATTGCGGAACTGCCCCAATACCAGCTGGACATGGTTCGACTGGGCATCACCCTGTACGGTTCGCGACCGGCAGACATTACAGAACCGTACAAGGACTATCGTCCGGTTATGAAATTAAAGACCCAGGTGGCCTTTGTGAAAACACTGCCTGCCGGGCGGGATATCGGCTACGGCAGAACTTTTACCACGGAAAGAGAAAGCCGCATCGCTACGGTTCCCATAGGGTATGCGGACGGCGTCAGCCGGCATCTGTCCAATAAAGGCTGCATGGTGGTCCGGGGCAAACGGGCTCCTATTGTGGGCCGCGTCTGCATGGACCAGATCATGCTGGATGTTACGGATATCCCGGACGTGACTGTGGGGGATGACGTGATCGTTTACGGCGGGCCGGAACTGCCTGCCGAAGAAGTGGCGGCCACCGTCGGCACGATTTCCTATGAAATGTTCTGCGTGCTGCACCCCCGCATTCCGCGGATCTATGTGCGGGACTAACATGCGTGGTGCCAGGGTGCGCGCTGCAGGATGATGACTCTTATAGAATTATTTAACTCGGCATTGTTTACCTTCGGGCAGACGATGCCGTGTTTTTGTATCGTAATAAATCCTGCGAACCCTATACGCTTTTTGTGGTATAATTACACTGACAAAAGTAAAACTATTTCTAAAAACGCAACAGGGGAGGGTATGACAATGACACAGAAAAATAAAACCGGCCGGTTACACCGTCTTTCCGCATGGGCCATGACGATTTGCATGACTGCCGTATTCGCCGTTTTTGCCCTGAGCAGTACTGCCGGCGCGGCATCTGCCCAAAACGCGGACGCTGCCTTGCAACGTTTCGGCGTCCGGGGTAATGTTGCCTGTTCAACCTACGGCAATAATCCTAACGGATTTATGGCGAACGTAAACGGGAAGGTGTATATCCTTGACCTCAAAAACAACCGCATTGCCAGCATTGAGAACCCGGAGGCGGTGTTTAAAGACCTGGACAAGGAAAACAGTAAAAAGAAAGGGCTGTTCATCACACAGTTCCTGATCCATAACGACAGCTATGATAAAGACCATCAGTTTGGCGAATGGCGCGGCAGCCATCATCTGATTCCCATGTACATCCTTGTGGATTACGACACAAACGGGAACATGGTTCCCGCGGACCGGCTCTTCAGCGGTGAAGGCGCCGCACCCGGTCATTATCACGGAAATATCACGGAACAGAAAAACATCGATCTGGCTGCCCTTTTCGTGAAGGAAGTCCTGCCTTTTGTGCAAAAAGGCGGATTCGTCGGGAAAATGACGCCGGAATGGCCGGCTAACGCGCCCGGCTACATCACGGCCAACGAAGTGAATATCCGTATCGGCCCCGGCGAAACTTACGAAAGCCTCGGCGTGTTTTTCAAAGACGATTATGTAACGTTATTAAATAAAATTACGGCGGCCGACGGCGATTCATGGTACGAAGTAAAATACTACAATAAACAGTATGGCTGGATTCAGGGCTGGGTCAACGGCAATTACATCAGAGAAGGGAAACGGTTCTGAACCGGTTTTGAAAAAACATATAAATAAAAACGAAGCCCCCATGTGGCGATTAAAACCACATGGGGACTGTTTTTTTACACAATCATTACGAATATCGTTTGTCGCCTTGTGAGGCGGTTCAGACAGTGATTCATCCAAGGTAACGCAATCCCAGCATGGTAATGTCGTCGGACTGTTCCGCCGTACCCACGTGCGTTGTCACATCTTCCTTTACACCGGTCAGGATTTCCTTTATCGTTTCCTTGTTTCCTAACCGGTTCAGCGTGTCCTTCAGCCGTTCCTCACCGTAGAGGTTTCCTTCCTCATCCATAGCCTCTGTCACACCGTCGGTGTAGAGATACAGCAAGTCGCCGGGCGCCAGTGTAAGGCTTTCCATGACAAACGTTGCGTTCTTCCGCACGCCCACGATAACACCACGATGCGCAATCTGCATATAGTCCCAGGTAATCCCGTCCGCAGATTTACGCCCCACAAGAGGCGTGTTATGACCGCCGTTCACATAGCAGAAGACCCCTGTGCGAATGTCCAGCACACCGAAGAACTGCGTGACGAACATGGTTTCTTTGTTGTTTTCGCAAAGCTGCCGGTTCGCCTGCGCAACTACGGCGGCAAAATCCGGTTCGCTGCCGTTTGCATAAGCGGAAGCCGCACCTATGGCAATGTTTTTGAGAACGGTCTTGGCAATTACCATGAAGAGAGCTGCCGGAATTCCTTTTCCGGAAACATCGGCGATCGTGATAGCAATGTGGTTTTCGTCTAACTTATAGAAGTCGTAGTAATCGCCGCCTACTTCCTTAGCCGTATCCATCGTGGCGTACAGATCAAACTCCTTCCAGTTGGAAAAGGTCGGGAAGATGGAGGGAAGCATGCCTTCCTGGATGTTTTTCGCCAGATCCAGTTCGGTGGAAATGCGTTCCTTCTCCGCCGTAACCGTGGAGAGGTTGTCTATGTAGTCCTTCATCTTGGCGGTCATATCGTTGATACTGTCGACCAGGATCGCAATTTCATCGTCCCGCTTCATTTCAATCTTCTTGTCCAGGTTGCCCTGGGCAATTTCCCGTACGCCGCTCACGACTTCCAGAATCGGCTCCACAAACCGCCGGGCTACCTTGCTGCTGATTAAGAAAAGGGCGCCCAGCAGCAGGAGGAGGAGCAGAACCATACCTTTCAGGATTGAGAAAAAGGAATCGTGAATGGATTCGGCAAAATCCTTCATTTGCCTCAGAACATTTTCTTTTGCATAAAGGGCCGGATAAACGGTTTCCGATTTTTTGCTCAAAATACCGTAACTCCAGCCAACTTTGGAAATGGGCGCAAAGGCCAGATAGCAGTCGGTCCCGTCCACCGTTACCGGCATCACGCTTTCCCTGCCGTCCGCCATTTCCTGAGCGGCTCTGGCTATGCTTGGTTCCGCACAGTTGCGCAGATCGGTGGCTTCTTTCTTTACAGCCAGTATACTGTTTTCGTCATACGACGAGAACAGCACTTTTCCTGTAGCCTGCTCCATAACAAAGCTGCGCCGGTACAGTTTATTGCGCTCCTGCGTTTTGACGCCGCGGCGGTCCGCTAACTGGAAAATGGCTTCCGGATTACAGTCCAGCCCGATTACGCCCACCAGTTCGCCGCCGTCATAGCAGGGCGCCACGCAGGTGACGCAGCCGTTGCCGTTAGAATCAACATAAAAACTGGTGAAAGCCGGTTCCCGTTTTTCCGCGGCCAGTTTGTACCAGCCCATCTCCCGGGGATCATAGTGATCCAGAAATTGTTGGCTGAATTGTTTGGCTTCCCCGTTCTTGGTTACGTCTGCCGCAATCAGATACCCGTTTTTTGAACCGAAAAACAAAGCAGGGTATAAATTTGCCAGAGGTTCCAGCGTATCGGCAATATTGGAGGCCAGGCCTCTTTCCCGGGCCGATGCGCCATAGCCGTAACGCTGCGCCATATCCGTACTGAAATTCAGGTAAGCCTGCCCTGATTTGACCTCGCTCTCATGGGGATTGGGCAGGCTGCGGGGCTGGTAATTCCCGGGATGTTTCATGATCCGCATCATGACGTCGGCCATGTACACCACGTCTTCCATGGCTTTTTCCAGTTTTTGCTGTACCAGCTCCGCCTTTTCCATTGCCTGGATCGAAAGGCTCGTTTTGATCTGGTCTTCTGCAAACTGCTCGGTAAATCCCGAGGTGTTTTCAGACATCTGCTGACCGGCGTTATTGATTTTATTGTTGACCATGTACATGCCGGTTATGGCCACGATCCCCATAAAAATGAAAGCTGCCACGCCGACCGACAACATCAGTACAAAAATCTTCTTTTGCAGGTTCATCTTAAAATTCCCGAATTTCATACTGTCACGTTCCCCAAAAACTCTAAATAAACAGGAATCGCCGTTCTGTTACGTTCCGAAACTGTCATTTTACTCAATCTTCATGAAATCGCTGAACCCCGTCAATTGCAGGACGCTGCCCACCATTTCGCTCACATGGGTAATCGTCAGGGTACCGCCGGCTTCGTCCATCATATTCTGGGCAATGATCAGCACACGCAGTCCGGCCGAAGAAATATAGGGCACTTCCGTCATGTCCAAGGTCAGATCCGTAATGCCGGACAGTTCTGAACGCACCACCTGATCAAGGGCCTGGGCTTCCTTTATGGCCAGCTTTCCGGACAAATGAAGGATGAGCGCATTTCCGTTTTTTTCTTTTCTGATTTCCATAACCTGTATGCCTCCGCACAAAAGGGAACATCTTCCTACTTTAATAATTACATTATAATTATAAATAATATTATATCATGTTTTTGCTTCGTAAAAAAGGTAAGTTTTACTTTATTATAATTGAAAAGAGGTCTCCGCTGAAAATCTAAGCCACAAAATTTGGCCCGATTCTTTGCAAAAAAATAACTCCGGGAACGCATTTCGGGTACGTTCACCGGAGTTTTTTCTATGGAGTTTCAGGCATCCTTTACCCAGCTGGGCTGGAATTTCTTCTTTTGCTTCACGCAGTCAGCAAGGTATAAGTTGATAAGAACCTGATAGGGGATACCGGATTCCTCTGACTGATCTTTAAAGTATTCAATCGTGCTGCAATCAATATTCATAGTAACCTGTTTTTTCAATCGTTTAATATACGGATTTTTGCGGCCTTTGGAAAAATCGTACTCTTCTCTCATTCTTATCACCATTACATTTTTTTATTTATATTATAAGTATTAAATAATTATATGTCAAAAGGATGAAAAAAATGATTACTATGCAAGAAGCCAGTGAAAAGTTATTAGAAATGTTTAAAAATACAAGCAGTCCCCATGTGGCTCAAAAACGCATGGGGACTGCATTCTTTTGGTGATCCAGGAGGGATTCGAACCCCCGACCCACGGCTTAGAAGGCCGGGGGATGAAATGCTCACAGGGCCTGTGGTTGACGCATTTCTGAATTTTGTTTGCCTTGTTGTTTGCCTTGTTTGCGTTGCTGGCGTGTTTTTTTGCTGGTGTCACCTGCAAGGCTTTTTCCTTTTAACTGCTTAATGATTGTCTGATTATAATTTGGTATGGAGTGCACATACATCCGGTAAGTGATCGCGCTGTCAGCGTGGCCCAGGATTCGACTGACCTCCGCTGTGGGTATTCCTTTTTCCAGCAGCTGCGTCGCGAATGTGTGCCTAAAACAGTGGATGGTTTTCCCTTCGATCGCTGCCAGGCTGCAGACGTGTTTCCACATGAGGTGGACCCGGTTATAACAGATCGCGCCAGCGTTCTGTGTCTCGAATAAATACCCGGCCATACGTGTTATGCCGTCCCGATTCCGGTAGGCCTTCAGCTTTGCCAGCAGATCGTTAGAGATGATAGGGATGGAGCGGCGACCGGCAGATGTCTTTGGGTCGCTGAAGGACTGACCGTCCCGGGCCTTGCTGGTGTGGATAAATATTTCACGCTTTTTCAGGTCTACGTCCTCCCAGCGCAGGGCCAGCAGTTCTGACACACGGCAACCGGTTTCCAGCAGCATCAGGAAAAGCAGGGTGTAGTCATAACGCTGGGTGCAGTTGTATTTGTTGGTTTCTATATCCTTCAGGGCCTGGAATATCCGGCCAATTTCCTCAGCGGTGAAAACACTCATTTTTTTATAGGTGACCTTCACACCGTCCACGGCATCCATGGGATTACGGCCTATCATGTTCAGCTGTTTGGCCCGTTTGTACGCTGCCACAAGCAGCTTGTGGACCTTCCCGATGGTGCTGGAGGATAGCTTCTTGTGTTCTTTTCCCTCGCGGTCCTTCCAGCCACCGGCGGCCAGCTGGTTATAAAATTTCTGCACGGCAGCGCCGTTCAGCTTGTCCAGGGGAACGCTGGCCAGCGGTCCGGCCTCTATCAGGGAAAAGGTCTGAATGAGGCGCTGCAGGGAACGGGGCCGCAGGTTTCCTGCGCCTTTATACGTTGTAACATACTCGTCTAACCATGAGGCGACGGTCTGAGTAGTGCTTACTAATTCGCCGTCGCTTTTCTGTTTTGACATGGAGGCCTGGAACCGTTTGGCCTCGCGCTGGCCTTCCTGGGTGGGCGGAAACAGTTTGCGCTTTTGTTTTCCGGTGTTGTCATAGTACCGGCACTGCCAGTACTCATAGGCAGCGCCTTTTTTGTTTTTCAGGGTGACTTTTGACACGGTGCCTTCACGCTTCATTGTTTTTCACCGTCCTTTTCTGCTTTAAGTTTCGGTAATGCCGGTAAATAATCAGGGTTAAACTTGCTGCCGGGCTCTATTTCCACAGGGTGGCCGTCCTTTACGGCTTTAGGCAGGGCCTGGAGTGTCTCGCGCCAGTGGCCATATTGGACTTCAAACTGCAGGGCCCTGAACAAGCTGGCCCGGAATTCTCGCGGCAGGAAGTCTTTGATTCGGCCTTTAGCTTTTTGCTGTGCAAAATTGACACAACGCACAACGTCCTCATAATCGGCCTGGAACGTGGAGCCGTCGCTGCCGGGCGTGATCTGCAGCTCATCCAGCCCGAAAAACTGCGCAAAGGGAATTTCAATGCTTTCCCCGGTATCGGCAAATTTGACGCCAGCATCGGCCAGGACAGTTTTAGCTGTGGATATTGACGCCACCGGGACGGAGCCCAGCAGATCGTCGAAGCTGCAGCCCAGCACTTCACAGATTTTGAACAGTGTTTCCTCTTTAGGCCAGGCGCGTTTTGTCGGGCTTTCGTAACCGCGCAGGGTGGTGGGCGGGATGCCGATCGCTTTGGAAAAATCCTCTATGCTTTCGAACCCGCGTTTTTTCCGGAGTTTCTTCAGGTTTTCTTGTAGCATTTTGCTTCCTCCATGATTTCTGATTATTAATTGACCTGAAAAAGGTTAAAACATAAATCTGAATAACCTTTAAGCTATTGCAATGGTATTATATCACAAGTTAAAATCAGTGTAAAGATAGCAATTCAATATTGCTGTCTAAAAAATTTAGAATGGAGGATTAAAAAATGTTTGATGTCATCGCGTTGAAAAGTATCATGGCTTCGAAGGGTGTAAGCATCCGGCAGTTGTCTGAAAAAGCTGGTGTAAATTATGTTGCGCTCACGCGGATCCTGAACGCTGGAACGGTCCCAACGATTCCCACTATAGGGAAACTTGCGGCGGCGTTGGGTGTTTCGCCGAAGGCGCTGCTGAAGGAGGGCTAATCGTGGTAATTTCTGCAAAACAATTTTGCGCGGAAACTGGCTGGCCCCTGAAAACCATCCGGCGAATGTGTCGGACGGGGCAGCTGGAGCACTGGCAGCGAGGCCGCGTTTATCTGCTGAATAAAGACGAGACACTTGTCCGGCTGGAGCTGTTCAAAAATCAAAATATTCCGGCCCAGGTTTCGGACCTGCCCAGGCAGCGCAAGTGCAGGATCACGGCGCTGCCGGACGCCGGTTTTGATGGGTACAGCAGCAGGGCCGAGCGAATGAAAGCTTTATTACTCGGGAAAAAGAAATAGGCCCGTGCCGGTGGGACGGCAGGGCCTGGAACGGGGAACAAAACCGGGCAAGGCTTAATTCCCTGCATTGTTATTATAACACAGGAGCATGAAAAATGAATAGATTAAAAAATATCCCTGAAGAAATGAAGGCGCTGCCACACTGGGTGGTAGCAAAAGGAAAAATCCCATACGATGCCAAAACCGGAAGGGCTGCAAAGGTGAACGTTCCGGCGACCTGGTGCACGTTTGCCGAAGCTGTCCAGGCGTTGCAGGAGACGGACGGAAACGGAAAGCCGCGTTATACAGGCGTGGGCTTTATGTTCAGCAACAGCGGGCTCGTTGGCATTGATATTGATAAATGCGTTATTGATGGCAAGCTGACCGAAAAAGCCCGGGACATTGTGGAAATGCTGGACAGTTATACGGAAATATCCACATCGGGTACCGGGCTGCACATCATAATGAAGGGCTATGTTCCCGGCGACCGGAACCGCAAGGATGGTGTCGAGATGTATGATAAAAATAGGTTTTTCGTTATGACGGGCAGCGTGCTGGAACGTGCAGATCAGGAAGGTGAAGGCCATGATTAGAGACGACCAGGAACGCATTGACCGGCTTTATGCGAAGGTGTTCGGGCCACCGGCAGCGGTACCGGAACAACCAGGAACGGAGCCACGGTTTGCAGCTTCGGCAGCAGGGCCGGAGGATCCGGAGGCGGAGGCGCTGGAGCTCGCGCTGCGGATCCAGGCGGCCAGGTGCAGCAAGAACGCGGAAAAATTCGTTGATTTATTCGACCGGGGCAATGTTTCCGGGTATCCTTCCCCGTCCGAAGCGGACCTTGCGCTGATGGATCAGATCCCGTTTTGGGTGTACACCATGGGCGGTGACATCCGGGAGCGTATGCTTGCCATGTTCATGCTTTCCGCGCTGGCCACGCGCGACAAGTGGACCGAGGATAAATATAAGCAGTACCGGGACCTTACGCTCGACAAGGCGCTGCAGGGATGGAAGGAAAGCGGACGCAAATATTACGATCCTGAAAACTTTGGCCGCCTCCAGTGGCCCGAGACGGAAATTACAAGCAAAAAAGGAAAACCCACACCGCGCAGAAAATCGCGGCTTAATGTCGATTACTTGCTGGCCTGGCTGGGCGTGACAGTCAGGTTTAACCGTGTATCAAAGCTGCCTGAATTCAGTGGCCTGGACAAGCTGCTGTGTGGAAATAATAAGCTGACTTTCGAGGCCTCCATCGCGGCGCTGGCTGATGCTGCTGATAGCTGCGGTCTGAAAACCGGTAAAGATGATTTCATAAATCTCATAGGCCTGATCGCAGAGCTTAATGCGTATTCACCGGTTTGTGACTACCTGCAGCGCTGCCAAAGTGAATGGGACGGCCAGCGGATTTACATTGACCGGCTTTTCAGCTGTTTACATTTAAGCAAAACACCGGCGCAGGATTCCGCCTTTTGTAAAAAGCTTTTGACCGTTTGGCTGATTACGGCAGCACGCGCTGCTTTCAATAAGGGCGAATTCACGGCACAGGGACTGCTGATATTGGCAGGGGAGCAGGGCATTGGAAAGACAAGGTTTAAAAACATGCTCCTGCCGGACCCTTCCTGGAGCTGTGACCGGACGATCGATCCGGCCATAAAGGACGACGTACTGGACGCGGCCCATTACTGGCTTGTGGAACTGGCAGAGTTTCGCGAGACTATGAGGTATCAAAGTATTGACCGCCTGAAGCAATACATAACGCAAAGCAAGGATGCCGTCAGGCCACCGTATGCAAGGGCTACGAGGGAATATCCCAGGACTACCGTCTTTATTGGCACAGTGAACGGCCTGAGTTTTCTGCAGGATCACACTGGCAATAGAAGGTACTGGCCTATTGCTGTGGACGCGATCGATATTGACGACAAATTCCCCAGGGATCAGTTGTGGGGCGAAGTGATGCACCGGGCCTTTGAGAAAAAAGAACCGGCTTACCTGACACGCGAGGAAATTTCCACATTGGCAGCGCAAAACGAAAACTACGAGAGAGTTTCCGAAATGGAACAGCTGCTCCTGGATGAGCTGGCCTGGGACACGCCGGTCGAGGCGTGGCGGCTTGTCACAATGACTGACCTGTGTTATGAGCTGCCGGGCGTACGGGCGAATCAAAGCGCATCCCTGGGCAGGACTGTCACGGCCATGAAGCGGAAGGACGGACGGATCGGTCTGCCATCCGGCCATCATGGAGGGCGGATGTATCTGCTGCCGCCACCGCGAAAAGCTGACGGCGGCCCGGAGATATGCCCAGATGACGGTGAAATTGCAAAGCTTTTATGGTGACGGGGACAGCAGGGGATGCCACGGGGACACCATGAGGACGGCAGGGGACAGATACAAAAAGTGGCGCAAAAACGCATGAATACTGCGCTGGGGACAGATGGGACAGATACATATCAATAATAATAATAATAATAATAATAATATATTATATACGCGAGTACACACAAAAAAGTTTTTGAAAGTTTTGCCGCTTTTTGCTGTCCCGTCCGTCCCGCCGTCCCGCCGTCCCCGGAACTTACTGTGGAAATTGAATGGAGGTAATGAAAAATATGAGACAACTAACTGTTTTTGATATGGACGATAGGATCACTATTATTCTATCGACTGAGGATAGTTTACATCTGAAGGATGTGCCGGAGTGTTATGCGTTTTGCCGGAAGCTGTTTATCGGAGGGTATGATTATGTTATGCGCCATCAGGGCAAGCAAACGTCCGGCAGGTATCGCCGTGTAAAGGCCATTATGGAAGAGGATTTCCGGGAAAGACTGATGGCGGCCCTGTCCGGAAAAACGCTGCAGGTTCCTGCACCGATCGAATACTTTAGCGAGGCCGTAAAGATTGGCAGGGCCTTGTATAGAGGCGGCTATGATTATGCAAGGGACGACCTTGCTGACCTGCTGGATGCCCTGAATGAAGAGGGCACTGCCTTCCAGGCGGATGCCGTTCTCGACAAAGCGAAAAAGAAACTGAAGGAATACAGTAACGTCATGCAGCAGAACCCGGACTAAAAATAAAAGTGCCGGAGGCCCTGTCTTTACGGGCTTTCCGACACTTTGCGTAATAATAATTATTTTACGTCCGATAATACACATTATGTAAAATCATTTAATTTACATACAAAGAAAATATAATTGCAAAATCCATGGTTTTATGTTATCATATTTTTGGAATCTTGTAAAGTGGGAGGTGAAAAGATGGGCAGAGAAAACTTTGTTGTCAGTGATAGCATCAGCAAATTGTTTGCAGAACTGGCCAGCGCCCGGAAAATGAATAAGACGGAACTGTTTGCGGCGCTGGTGCAGGATGAGGCAGAACGCCGGGCAGAACTGCTGGAGCTGCACAGGCAACAGCAGGAGCTGGAACGGAAAGCGGCTGCACTTCGTAAATGAGATTAAAGGAGGGCCACCTGTCACCGGTCCTGACAAGCGGCCCTGGCCGGGCATGTGCATGCACGATGCTCCACCAACATTATTGTACATGCCCTGCTGAAAAATATCAATATTCACAGGAGGGATAAATCATGTTTGAAAAGAAGGAAAATGAAATTGCTATCATGTTGCAGGAGGATCCGGCACTGCTGCAGAAAGTAAAGCGCTTAAAGGAAATGCTGGATCTATTCGATGAAATGACACCGGAACAAAAGTCAAGGCTCCTGGTTGAATTGCGTCCTTCATATCCAGCTGTGGCAGATGCTTTCACCGAAATTCTAAGTATGGATAGCGGCCATCAGGAATAACAACCGGTAATGACCACAAGGCTGCCAGCGTAAACTGGTGGCCTTTTCTTTTACCTGTGGGCATGGTATACTCGTTTCGGTGGATAGTTTTGCGGTGTTATATAAAAAGGAGCGAATGGAGGGAAAAGGTATGGCGCTGACGAAAAAGGAAAAGGAAGAGCTGCAGGAGTTTATCCGGCAGGAAGTCGAGAACGCCGTGAAGGATGCAATGGAATATGATCGGCTGGAGATGGCTCGGCTGGTGCAGGATGTTGAGGACTTTATAGGTGACCACCGTGTCTAAACATTAACTGGGGTGATATTTATGCCACGTGGTGACAACCCGAACAGCAGGGCAAATTTAATACCGGTGACCAGGCGAACAAAGAAAGAACAAAGAGAACTCTGCCGCAAAGCTGGTATAGCCTCAGGCAGGGCAAGGGCTTTTAACAAAACGATTAGAGAAAATGTGGCGGAGTTATGCACACCGGATGCGCTTGAGGCTATCGCCAAGCGCCTCATACAGATGGCCGAACATGGTAACCTGAAGGCTATCATGCTGCTGCTGGATATTCTCGGAGAGAGTCCGAGGTATCAGCTGCAGAAAGATATGCTGGAACTGAAGCGCCGGGAAATTAAACTCAGGGAGCAGGGATGGTGACTTTACCCTTCCCCCCAGGTGTTGCTGATCAGGGAAAACGAAAACGAATCGGAGGGCATACCCTTTTATAATCCGCAAGGCATTTTTCACTTTTCCGGAAGCCTGGCAGCGTCCAGGGGGCCATTTTTCGACCCTCTATAAAAAAAGGGGGAAATCAGGCCGAAAAATGCCTACAGGTTGACGGTCTATAAAATTCGAGGCCGTAAAATGGCTCAGAATCAATTTAAATGGCCGGGCCTATATAATTTATCGTGCCGGAACAGATAGGGGCCTTCCCGAGCCACGGCGGACGCCTGGCGGGGGTGGGTTCTGTTTTTTTTTTAGGTAGTTTTTAGTGTTTGCCTTGTTTTGTCTTTAGCGACTTTTAGGGATGCAGGTTTTATGCGGTTTTTGGGCCGGTTTGTTTGCCTTGTTGTTTGCCTTGTTTGTGTGAAATTAAGGTGTTTTTCGGGCGTTTTCTCTTTTACAAACTAAAGTGAGAGATTATAAAAAGAAAGCCCTGAAAACCGCTTAAATACTGGCTTTCAGGGCTTGTTTTTTTGGTGATCCAGGAGGGATTCGAACCCCCGACCCACGGCTTAGAAGGCCGTTGCTCTATCCAACTGGGCTACTGGACCATATAGGGTTTGCGAAGGGTGACAGTCGTTTACCGGGGTGGTTGCTGTACCATTTAATTCTGAATGAACACTGTCCGCAGTAAATGAAACCTGTGGCAATCCTTCTCAAACTGACAATACATTATACCACAACAAAATATCACTTGCAATACCTAAAAAGAAAAGACGGCGATTGTGCCAGGTCTGATTTTTTTGGTATAATATTTTCATCAAAAGCGAAAACAAGATAAAGTTATTTTTTCGATTCTGATATTGACATAAGACAAAGGAGCATCCCTTGAGACTATATAATTTTAAATGCCCAAACTGCGGCGCTACGCTGACAACCGATGTAAAAAGCCATCATGCCCGGTGTGAATACTGCGGCAACGAATTTCATATTTCCGACGAAACGGAAACGTCTGCCGGCCTTGATAATCAGGAGGAGGGCAAGAAAACTCCGACTGTGCTGACGGAGCGCACAGCCGAAGAAGTCGGCACCGCCGGTGATTCGAAACGACAAAAGAAATCCGGTTCCCGTGACTTTTTGATTGTAGCCCTGTTCCTTATTATAGGGCTGGCCTTTAATTTCTTTTTCGATAAAGAAGCCCCCCGGGACATCGTACCGAAAACAGATTTGCACCGGTTTTTTACAGAACTGCATCCTGACATGACACCGCAAAACGTAGAAGCGTTAGCGCAAAAGCACAAATTGCACTTTTTCCGGATAGATAAAGCAGTGAACTCCGATACGGCCAACATC
Organism: uncultured Succiniclasticum sp.; assembly: GCF_902793885.1. Lineage (NCBI taxonomy): Bacteria > Bacillati > Bacillota > Negativicutes > Acidaminococcales > Acidaminococcaceae > Succiniclasticum > uncultured Succiniclasticum sp. The sequence continues at coordinate 9,810 of NZ_CADBFF010000008.1, read as the reverse complement.
AACTATTATAAAATAGCCAAAACCACGGACATTACGCTGGGTAAGCAGGATGTAAATGCAGAAACCGTTGAAATTGAATTCGATATAGCAAAGAAAAATGCGTTCCGGCTGGCGGTCTATTCCGACCCGGAGCATATTGTCAGTCATGCCCTTCTATTTAAATACGGAACATATTACAGCCTTTCTGCAGAAGAAACGCAGGCAAAAGATAAAGCCGGTTACTATTATTATAACAACTCTCTGCGCAGTGCTTCCGGTGAACAGAAAACGTACCCGCCTTACCTGAAGTGCGCAGATGCAGTGGAAGCGCTGAAGATGATTTACACCTATAAAAAATAAGCAGGCGGATGCATGGAGGGAAAACATAGGAAAACCTGTGTTTTCTACGCCCTTATGTGTTATAATAAATCAAATATGCTGACGTACTATAATAATGTTCGGAAATAGTTGGAGATGCTGCAATGAATCAATTACCTGTCAAAGCAATCGTTCTGTTACTGGTTATTGTAGGCTTTAATATTTTGTTCGGTATCGACGGGGTGGCGCTGTTGGACCCGGACGAACCGGTATACGCGGAAACGGCCAAGGAAATGATCCGTTTTAACGAATATCTTTCCCCCCGTATTTACAATGAATACTGGTATGACAAGCCACCGATTTTTTACTGGCTGCTGGTAGGCTCGCTGAAACTGTTCGGCGGTTTTTCCGAACTGGCCGCCCGTCTGCCGGCGTCCCTGATGGCTATCGGCGCGGTTCTGATGACAACGGTTTCCGCTGCCCGGCAGTTTAGCGCCAGGGCAGGGTTCTGGTCCGGTCTGGTCATGGGCACCACGGTTATGATCATGTATATGGGCAAGGCTTCGGTGACGGACACGACGCTGCTGTTTTTTATGACAGGCGCGCTGCTTTGCTTTATGCATGAAAAATACTGGCTGATGTATCTGTTCTGCGGGTTTGCGGTAATGACGAAAGGCCCCATCGGAGTTGTCTTTCCCGGCGCCATCGTGTTCCTGTACCTGCTGGTAACCCGCAATCTGGGCCGGATGCTTCGTATGCACGTGATTCCCGGCCTGATTCTGGTGGCGGCGGTGGGAATGCCCTGGTATGTGTTTATGTACCAGAATCACGGCATGGATTTTATCTATGAGTTTATCGGCTTCCATAACATAAGCCGTTTTTCCGCGCCGCTGCATCCCAACAGGGTACACTGGTGGTTTTATCTCCCTGTCATTATCCTGGGCCTGTTCCCCTGGACCGGCGTGTTGCTGAAATCCATTAAAGACGCTGTTACGAAAAGCGTGGGCAGGGAAAGTACCCGGCTGCTGTTCCTGCAGATCTGGTGGATTTTTGTATTCATTTTCTTTTCCATTGCCAAAACGAAACAGGTTTCTTACATGCTGGTACTGCTGCCGGCCCTGTCCATGATCATCGGCTGGAACATTGAGCGGATGACCTGCGAAAACGGGAAATGCCAGACGGGCTGGGTGATAGGCACCTTCGTCATGTATTTGCTGATGGGCGTGGGCTGGATCGTCGGCGGACGCCAGATGCCGGAACTGGCCATGGGCGGTATGATTCTGGGCGTTGCCACTCTTGTGCTGGGCGCGCTGAATCTTTTGGCGCTGAAAAAGTACTGCAATGTGGAAAGCGCTGCCTGGCTCCATGTGGTAACCGGACTGGTGACGATGGTCATGGCCTTCGGCGTGCTGATGCCGCAGATCCAGGACCGCTTCAGTGTGAAGACTATTGCCGCGGCCTATATGGCTGCGGAAAATGACGCGTCGCGCGTGCTGTATGTGGACAGATTCCTGCGTCCGGGCTTTATGCTTTACACAGATATCCCGGGCATTGAGGCGGATGTCAACAGTGAAAAATCCCTGGATGCGGTGAAACAGGATCCGCGTCAGAAATACATCGTCATGCGCGAGCACATGTATGAGAAAATGAAAGAAAAGATGGGCGGCGAAAACTGGGAGCTGCTGGAAAATAAGTCGGGAATCTGCATTTACAGAAGCAGATAGTTTACGGTGAGGTCAGGTCGGAGTATGTTTTCAGAAACTGTGCTGTATATGGTGATCCCCTGTTACAATGAGCAGGAAGTGTTGCCGGATTCGGCGGAAAAACTAAAGAATAAAATTTCAGATTTAATTGCGCGGAAAAAGATCGGCAAAAACAGTAAAATCTGTTTTGTGAATGACGGAAGCCGGGACCGTACATGGGAAATGATCCAGGAGCTTTGTCAAAAGGATCCGGTATATTCCGGCATTTGCCTAGCTCACAACGAAGGGCATCAGAATGCGGTGCTGGCCGGCCTTATGACGGTGCAGCCCTACTGTGACGCGGCCATCAGCATCGATGCGGATTTGCAGGACGACATTGATGCCATAGACGCCATGGTGGACAAATATGACGAAGGCTGCAATATCGTGTACGGCGTCCGGGATAACCGGGAATCGGATACATGGTTTAAGCGTTTTACGGCGGAAGGTTTCTACCGTTTTATGAAGAGCATGGGGGCCGAAGTGATTTTTAACCATGCGGATTTCCGCCTCATGGACAAAAAGGCCCTGGCGGCTTTCGGGGAATATCAGGAAGTCAACCTGTTCCTCCGCGGCATCGTTCCCATGATCGGGCTGAAACACGACTGTGTGTACTATAAGCGTAAAGAACGGCTGGCGGGGGAGAGCAAATATCCCCTGAAAAAAATGTTTGCCTTTGCCTGGCAGGGCATTACCTCTCTGTCGTCCAAGCCGATTAAATTTATTGTGAATTTGGGACTTGGTATCTCGGTGATCAGCGGGCTGGTATTGCTCTGGTCGCTGTTCCGGCATTTTACCGGCCAGACCATCGCGGGCTGGACCAGTCTGATTATTTCCCTGTGGCTGCTGGGCGGGCTGATTCTGCTGGCCATCGGCATCATCGGCGAATATGTGGGAAAGATTTATCTGGAAGTGAAGCGCCGTCCCCGGTATCTGGTGCAGGAGTTTATAGACGCAAATCAGAAAAACAGCGGCGTGCTGAAAAATTAAGCAGGAAGGCAGGGAACTGTCCCGCTTTAAAAAGGAAAACGCCTGTATGCAAAATAAAAAAGACCTTCTGCGTCGGAATCGCCAGATTTACATCCTGCGTTACAGAAAGTCTTTTTAGACAAAAAAATGGAGCGGGCGATGGGAATCGAACCCACAACATCAGCTTGGAAGGCTGGAGTTTTACCACTAAACTACACCCGCATTTTAACGTTTGAACTGTTTTCAGTTATCGCATAACCTTGCGGTCGCAGTGCTTCAGGACTGTAAATAGTCCTTTTTTGCGACAAAAACATTATAATTGATATATGATGATTTGTCAAATTTTTTGCGCTAAATCTGATTATGGGACAAAAAAGGGGACAAAATTATAGTATTAACGTATTTGAGGAGGGGTATCATGACAAGAGTAAAAGAGACCATCGCACGCCACGACAAAGGGTACAACTGCGCCCAGTCTGTAGCCTGCACCTATGCCGACCTGGTAGGTCTGGATGAAGCTACCATGTTTAAAGTGACGGAAGGCCTGGGGAAAGGCATGGGCGGCACGCTGGCGACCTGCGGCGCATTAAGCGGGGCCTGCGTACTGGCCGGCATGAAACGCAGCACGGGGAATTTGGAAGCACCGGACAGCAAGCTGGAAACCTACAAGCTGGCGGAAGAAATCGTGAATAAATTCCAGGAGCAGTGCCATTCCCTGGTTTGCAAAGAACTGAAAGGCCTGGATACTGGGAAGGTATTAACGCCTTGTCCGGACTGCATCATGAATGCGGCCCGCATCGCGGAAGAAGTGCTGGACCTGAAAGCATAATTTGCCTGTTATGCCGCTGTGCGGAGAGTATATTGGAAAAGAATTGTGTTATAAAACAAAGCAGCCGGGTACAAAAACGTATCCGGCTGTTGCTGTTTCATTGTGCGGTCATTGTGCGGTTGTGCAGAACCGATTTTTCTGCAATCAGATTTTTCTTACAAATAAAATGGTCGGAGCAGCAGGATTTGAACCTGCGACCCCCTGCTCCCAAGGCAGGTGCGCTACCAACCTGCGCTATGCCCCGACGTGATCCGGAACTGTTTCCGATAATGCTGAAGCGTTCCGTATAGCTTTACAGCACTGCTATTATATATGAGTTGCAACACTGTTGTCAAGCGGAAGAAACCGGCTTCCTATAAAAAGAAAGCCGGTTTTGCGCTCTAATGTAATTAAATTCTCTTATGGATTATTTAAAATATCTTTCCAGCAGGCCCTTGAATGCTTTGCCGTGACGGGCTTCGTCCCGCGCCATTTCATGAACGGTGTCATGAATCGCGTCCAGGTTCAGCGCTTTGGCGCGTTTTGCCAGGTCGGTCTTGCCGGCGGTTGCGCCGTTTTCAGCTTCTACGCGCATTTCCAGATTCTTTTTGGTGCTGTCGGTAATAACTTCGCCCAGCAGTTCCGCAAACTTAGCGGCATGTTCTGCTTCTTCGTACGCAGCTTTTTCCCAGTACAGGCCGATTTCCGGATAGCCTTCCCGGAATGCGACGCGGGCCATGGCCAGGTACATGCCTACTTCGGTGCATTCGCCGTTGAAGTTGGCGCGCAGGTCGGCTTTAATATCTTCGGGAACATCAGCGGCTACGCCTACAACATGTTCAGCAGCCCAGGTCATATCGCCGGCCTGCTCTACAAATTTGGAAGCAGGAGCGCCGCACTGGGGGCATTTTGCCGGGGGTTCGGCTCCTTCATACACATAGCCGCAAACAGAACAAACGAATTTTTTCATGATGATTACCTCCGTATCTTTTTAATACATTAAATATCTCTATGGTACGGATACTACCGTTCCTCGTAAAAAAAGTATAGCATTGCGGGGAAACCCTGTCAACGAAACAATTTGTGAATTAATCTGTACCAAAGTAGTATTTTGCAGATGGATTATGCCAAAGAAAGAGGGGGATCGTTCCCGGTACATCGAAAGAAGTACACGGTTTTTTCATCGGTATCGCAGGCAAATTTGGTAACGAATTATAAAAAACCCCATGAAATGCTTGTCAAAAGCGGATAAAAAGGATAATATTATCATGTATCTTTGTTTGTATTTTTAAGGAGAAGCTGATGAAAAGCGATAACAGTTTTCTGAAAGGCACGCTGATCCTCACCGTATCCAGTATCGTGGTGAAGGTCATCGGCGCGCTGAACTGGATATTGTTGAGCCGTGTGCTGGGCGGGGAAGGCATCGGTCTGTACCAGATGGGTTTTCCTATTTATCTGATGGCGATCACGGTTTCCTCGGCGGGCATACCGGTGGCGATTTCCATCGTGACGGCGGAAAAGGTAGCCAAAAATGATTTTAAAGGCGCGGAACGGGTTTTCCACGTTACCCTGCGCCTGCTGTTTGTAACCGGACTGGTCTTTTCGCTGGCGCTGTTCTTTGGCGCCCAGAAACTGATCGACTGGCAGTTTATACGGGACGCCCGGGCCTATTACTCGATCATTGCCCTGGCGCCGGCGGTATTTTTCGTAACTTTTCTGGCCAGCTTCCGCGGGTATCTGCAGGGCTGGCAGATTATGACGCCTACCGCCTGTTCCGAAATTACGGAACAGCTGGTACGGGTTGTCACCATGCTGTTTTTTGCTTCCTATTTCCTGCCCAAGGGGTTGGCTGCAGCGGCAGGCGGGGCCAGTATGGGGGCGGGCGCCGGCGCGTTCTGCGCGTTGCTGGTGCTGATGTTTTTCTACCAGCGGCTGAAAAAAGACCTGAAAGCAAAGCAGACCCTGCAAAATATGGATGCGGTTCCGGAAACGTCTTCGTCCATTATTTCACGTCTCCTGAAGCTGGCGCTGCCGGTTTCCCTTACCAGCCTGATGCTGCCCATCGTGGCCAACCTGGATCTGCTTATTGTGCCCCAGCGGCTGGAAGTGGCCGGCTTTGATGTGCGCCACGCCACAGAGTTGTTCGGTTACCTGACCGGCATGGCCGTACCGTTGGTGAATTTGTCTACAATTTTTACGGCGGCGCTGGCCATCAGTCTGGTGCCTGCCATTTCGGAAGCACGCGCCCTGGGCCTGCAGGAAAGCATCCGCCACAAGACCGGCGTGGCGTTCCGCGTTGCCATGATCGTGACCTTTCCCTGTTTTATGGGGCTGTTCTTTCTGGCGGAAAAGGTGGCGGGGCTGATTTACAATGCGCCCGGCGCCGCGCCGGCCATCCAGGCCATGAGCATCGGCATCGTGTTGCTGGGTATGCACCAGGTCAGTACGGCGGTACTGCAGGGCATGGGGCGTACCAGTATTCCGGTTCTCAATATGGTCGCTGCCTGCGTGGTAAAGGTCCTGCTGAACTGGACGCTGACCGCCATTCCCTGGCTGGGTATTCGCGGTTCCGCTATGGCTACCGTGGCGGATTTCGGTGTGGCGGCGCTGATTAATATGTACTTTATTTATAAGCTGACAGGTTATAAAATGTCGTTGCCTGTTTTTCTGAAACCGCTGGTCGCGGCCGGCGTCATGGGCGCTGCCATACTGGGCGTCCTGTGTGCGGCGTCCGGACTGGGAGGCTGGGTTCTTCTGCTGTGCATTCCTGTTGCAGCCATTGTTTACGGCGTAGTCTTAACGTTCATCGGCGGCCTCACGAAAGAAGACCTGGAGAGCCTGCCGTATCTGGGCAGCCGTATCCTGCGTATCGGGCAGAGGCTGGGCGCGTTTAAGGAATGATTCTTTGACATAAAATCGTCAAAGGTTTGGCGTATACTGGTTTTGCTGAAAATGGATGGAAACGCTGCATAATTTTAATCATACTGGTGAGAGCATGGAAGATAATAACAAATTGGAAGAAATGAATACGGAGCCGGTGGTTCAACTGATCATTCCTCGGGACAACGGGCAGGAAAAAATTTTTTCCGTAACCCGGAAAAAAGGAATGACGCTGGCGGGTCTTTTGGCTGTTGTGTTTGTATGTCTGGCAGGGGCGGCCGGGTTTTACGGCTGGCAGTATCATCACACGCCTATTGATAAAGCGGCGTACCGGGAGTATCTTGACCATAAATCGGAGCAGGAAGCAAAGCTCCAGTCTTTGTTGGAAGATAATGAAAAAATGCTGCGGGACATGAGCGAAATCCATACGCTGGAGACCAAACTGCGCCGTGCGGTTATCCAGAACAGCGGCGACCGGGAATTTTCCAGCAGCCTTGATTCGATTGGGGCGACACCGGACGTAAAATCGACAGACCCGTCGTACAGCGGCAAGGGCGGTCCCGGTGCGGACATCAGCATGCTAGACGTGGCGGCGGCCCAGAATAAGAACCTGACGGCACAAATCGACCGGCAGAAGAAAAACATGCATGAACTGCTGACAGTGATTGAAGGACGGAACAATCGTCTGTCTACCTTACCGGATCTTTGGCCTACCGACGGCGGTGTCATCAGTTCCTATTACGGAGGCCGGACGGGTCCCATCAACGGCGGTTTCGACTGGCATCCCGGCCTGGATATTGCGGTGGACATCGGCACGCCGGTGTATGCCGCGGCCATGGGAACAGTGGATATGGCAGGCTGGAACGGCGGGTACGGGCAGTTTGTGAAGATCCGTCACGGTAACGGTTATGAAAGCGCTTACGGACATATGAGCGGTATCGCCGTTTCCGCGGGGCAGCAGGTACGCAAGGGCGAAATCATCGGTTTTGTGGGAAGCACCGGATACAGCACCGGTCCTCATCTGCATTTCGAAGTGTTCGTGGACGGGGAGAATATCGATCCGCTGTATATGCTGAAGAAAGCAAAATAGAACAGATACAATATCACAAATAAAAAGAGCCGGGGTGTATCCTGTTGGGATATGCTTCGGCTCTTTGCTGATTCAGTTTGTGTATACCGGAGAAACAGGAAAAGGCTAATACGCAGGTTGAGTCGGTGTTTCCACAAGTTTAAGCTGCCTTTTGTTTTCGTACATTTGCTCGTCCGCGCGGCGCAGCACCTGTTCCACACCGGCGTCCTCTCCCGGTCGGAACACGGCGATCCCCCTGGCCACATCCACTTTTTCCCAGGGATGGGAAACGGTCGCGGCGACTTCTTCCGTCTTTTTGTCAAAGGCCTGCAGCAGTTCGTCACGGTGTTTATAATCGCTTCCCTGGAGCAGGGTAGCAAATTCATCGCCACCCAGCCGGAACACGGGGCTGTGGGTGAAAGTCTCGCAGATTGCATGGCTGGTTGCCCGCAGGTAGATATCGCCCCGTTCGTGTCCGTAGGCATCGTTGATCTCTTTCAGCCAATTGCAGTCGAACATGACAACGGCAAATTCCGGGCCGTCCTGTTCCGCACTCAGTTTTATGCTGTTGTTCAGGCGACCGGCATAAATATCAAAGGCTCCCTTGTTCTTGATTCCGGTCAGGGCGTCAGAATAGGCCCGGCTGTTCAGGTCGCTGATATACATCTGCAGATGGTCCCGCATCTGCCGGAAGGATCTGGTTAGGATACCCAGTTCATCTTCGCCGTCATAATCCAGTTTCGCGTTGAAATTGCCGGAGGCCAGTTTCTGGGATGCCTGGGCAAGCTGCAGCAACGGTTTGGTTAAAGCGCCGGCAATGAACAGGGTGGCCACGATAAACACGGCAAGAATCGCAATGGCTGCCAGCAGGATGAAGCGGGCCGTCTGCCGCCAGGTAGAAAAGATTTCAGCCACCGGCGCCGTCACCACCAGTTTCATTCCGTTGGACAGGGTGGAAAAAGAAAGCTGCCGCTCCTCCCCATTCATTTTATAACGGATCAGGTGATTACCGTTGTTTGGTTCCTGAAACATGTTGGCACTGAGGCCGATGCTGATTTCTTCCGGCGTTTTGCCTGCCGATATGGAAGGATGGAAAATGATCCGGCCTTTGTCGTTCAGCAGGAACGCGAAGCCGGTATCGTAGACCCGCATGGCCTGTACCGGGGATGTGATGCTGTAGAACAGGGTATCCATGCCCAGTACACCGATCAGCACGCCGTAATTATAAATCGGCATCACATAGGAGACCGTGGGCAGTTTTCCCAAAAGATGGGCCTTATAGGGACCGACCCAGCAGGCTCTGCCTTTTGTTACCGGTTCGAAATACCAGGCGCTGTTTTCCTTGTCGGCGGGGTCAGGCCGGGCGGAAATCATCGAATCGTTTTTTACAAAAGACGGCTTGCCGATCTTTGAATAGAAAAAACCCTGTTCCGATGTGCCGATCTCCGGGTTGATATAGTAATAATAGCTGACGATACCGCTGGTATAATCGGCGACATTGCCGAAAGCCTGCTGCACTTCCCGCAAGTGTTTTTGCATAAAAGTATCCAGCTGTTTTCTCTGCTCCGGCGTACGCCAGGTTATATCAAGAGACGCCAGTGATACGCCGTAGTTTTTCAGATTAACGGTATCCAGCGAATGTTCGGCAATATGAGCGGTAATATCTACTGCTGTTTTAAGGCTGTGGAGACGTGCGTCGGCTGTTTGCGCTGCGTTCTGGCTCAGCAGATTCATTTTTTCTACCGAGTTCTGGTCGTTTTCTTTTCCGAGGGTGAAAAAGCCGATGACGATAAAAGTTAGCAGACTGGTCAGAATTGCCGCGATGGTCATTGCGGTAATTTTCATACGGATGGAATGCATTTCATTTGCCCCTTGACAGGTTGGTAACGTTTGAAATTACTCAATTTTATATCACATTTATTCTATTACATTATAAATCTTTAATTTTCGTAAATTGCAATAAGAAGTTGCACACTTCTTAAAAAATCCCATCAAACCATATAAATTCGGTCTAACTCTTTTTCAAACAGTTGGTTTGGTGTGTG